>JAGPGE010000705.1 GCA_018056145.1 Armatimonadota bacterium | reverse complement strand
GATTGCGCACTACATCGAGCACTACTGCCCCCCGGAGGGGGTGGTGTTCGACGGGTTCTGCGGGTCGGGAATGACGGGGGTTGCCGCGAGGCTCACCGGGCGACGGGCGATCCTGTGCGACCTGTCCCCTGCCGCGACGGCCATTGCGGCATCGGTCTGCATACCCGTGGTTCCGGAAGAGTTCGCGAAGCTCGCTGCAGGTCTCGTTAGTTACCTGCGCGAGGCGTGTAGCCACCTCTACACGCCGTCGAACGGGCGCAGCGAGATGGAGTATGTGATCTGGTCGGAAGTATACGAGTGCCCGCAGTGTTCGGCGCAGTCGCCCTTCTCTGAAATGGGTTTCGACCTCACCGCACGCAAGCCTCGCAAGGCAATCCACTGCCCTAACTGTGGCGCTAAGCTTGGCCGCGGCGACCTGTGCCGCGTGCTGGATGAAGCCGGCAGGACGGTGGAACATCCGGTGCGCGTGAAATACGCCAGACAGCCCGGCGAGCGTGACCTGTCGGAGGCGGACATCGACCTGGTTGCACGCGCCGGGGAGGCCCCAATCCCCTTCGTGTACCCCGAGGGCCCAATGATGGGCCGCGAGCCCGGACCCGATGGATGGGGGCAGATGTGGCGGCGCGGGTACCACTCGGGTGTGCATCGCGTTGCGGACTTCTACTACCCGCGCACTCTGTGGGTCCTGGCGGCGGCGCTGGACTGGATCAGCAAGGTTGCCTGCTCGGACGAGGCCCGGCATGCGCTGAAGACCACGGTGATCAACACCTCGCTGAACCTCACCCGGATGCGCCGGGCCTACCAGGGAGTCATTCCGCTGGTGCTCTACTTCCCCCGTTTGCGGCGGGAGTGCAACGCAATCCTGATGCTGGAGCGCAAACTCAGGGCAATCGGCAGGGCACTGGCGGCCCTGCCGCAGGGAAATCAGCGCTCCGTGATGATTTCCACCCAGTCGGCCACGGACCTGCGGAACATCCCTGACGCGTCGGTGGACTACATCTTCACCGACCCGCCCTTCGGGGGCAATATCATCTACTCCGAGGTCAACTATCTGTGGGAGAGCTGGCTGGGCGTAACCACCAATCAGCAGCCTGAGGCCATCGTGAGCCGCACTCAGCGCAAAGGGCAGGCCGAGTACGAGGAGTTGATGACCGCCTGCCTGTGCGAGTTCAACCGGGTACTCAAGCCAGGGCGCTGGATCACCGTGGAGTTCCACAACTCCGACGACTCCGTCTGGGCGGCGATCCAGTCAGCCCTACAGGAATCCGGGTTCGAAATCGCAGACGTGCGCATTCTCGATAAGCAGGCCGAAGCCTTCAAGGCTGCGGTTTCGCAGGTCGCGGTGCGCAAGGACCTGGTCATCTCGGCCATCAAGCCCGGCCCGAAACAGCCGTCCGTCTGCAGGTCCGCAGACGGCGAGAGTCTGGACGTGTGGCAGTTCGTGGCGGAACACATCGCCGGCCTCGGTGACGACGAGGCGCGGCTTTCGGAGCGGACCCCGCACATGCTGTTCAACCGGATGGTCGCCTGGTGTTTGATGAACGGCCAGCGGGTGCCCATGAGTTCGGGCGAGTTCTACCAGGGTCTGCGCGAACGGTTCACAGAAAGCGATGGGCGCTACTACCTGCCCGATGGGGACGGGGAGTAGCGCCGGGACAGTGTCGACCTCGGCCCAAGCCGCTACTCCGCCGCTTTCTCCTTCACCTGGAACACATGCTCCGGCGTGAGGGAGAAGACCGCCGGCAGTGGCGGCATCAGGCGTACCCGGGAATCCTCCAGCACGCCCTCGTCGGCCTTCGCAACCTCCAGTGCCCAGGTTTTCCCCGCGTCCTCCCCTGCGGCGACCTTCAGTTCAGTCGTGTTCTGCTGGGGCGTGGTCTGCGCGGATGCCCGCACTGAGCCGTCCGGGGCATAGACGTTGATCCGCACGGTTTCGATGCCACCGCCGCCGGAGGCGACCAGACTGAACTCCTTGGTCTTCGGCGGAACGTGGAAGTAGAGCCTGGGCACTGCCAGGATCGGGGTCACGCCCTCGCTCGCAGCCAGGCCGATGGGCGCGTTCGAGCTCTCGATTGTGACCGCGCAGGAGCCCGCGGAGAGCCCTAGCAGGCCGATCCCGTCGGCCTGCGGAGTGAACTCGATGACGCCAGACTCGCCGGCCGGGATGGTTCCCTCCGCCTGCTTCGTGAGGTCCGGTGCGCGCAGGTCCCAGACGATAGGCGCCTCATACTTGCCCACCTGCCGGTGCCGGACCGCGATGCGCACCGGCTCGCCTTTCCTCCCCACCACGAAGATCAGGTTGTCCTTGCGCAACTGGAACTCCGTGAAGTCCACGGTCTCACCGGTGAACTCGGGCAGCACCAGGTCGCCCCCGGTGTTCTTCGCGAACACATTCAGGAACCATTCTTCGGGCTCTTCGCGGGGGGTTTTCCACGCGTCCAGCTGCCCCGCCGCGATCTCGCGGTTCGCCCAGGAGAACCACCTGAAGTAGTCCCTGTGGGTGGTGTCGTAAGTGGGGCCCTCGTAAAAGATCCAGTAGCCGCCGGTGACCTGGGAGATCATCACCGCGTTCTTGCCGCAGAACTCCGGGTCCGCGCCGGTGACCACGGGGTCAATCCCGCCGGAGTAGATAAAGGGCACCCCGAGCTCCTCAACGGTCTTGATGCCCGTCTCCAAGCGCGCGCGGTTCGCCTCGAGGGCTTCCTTCTGGGGCATGTACCGGGACGGACGGCCATACACCCAGGGGTCGGCCGCGATCACCGGCGCCTGTTCGGTCGCCCATTCCGGGTAGCACGCCTTGAGCATGAAGGGCGTGCCCGGGGCGGGGTAGATGCAGAACCGAAAGCGCGGATTGTGCTGGTCAACGGCTTCGCGCAAGGTGCGACAGCGTTCGCGCCAGTGGTTCACCTGGTACTCTTCAAACTGCTCGAAAAGCCCATTGTCCCGGAGCCACTGGGCGCGCTTGTCCGGGGCAAGCTCGGGGATCTCCAGCCCCTTGTCCTTCCCGAAGCGCGCGATGATGTCGGCGTCGAAAGACAGGGAGTACAGGTTCCCCATGCGTATTCCGGGCGCGTAGTTCTCGTAGTCAAGGAACACGCCCATGATGGCGGGCAGCTCCACGCTCATCTTCGCATACTCCACGATGTAGCGTGTCGTCCACTCCCAGAACGCGTCGGAGTTCGGGCTGTAGAGGGGCTGCTCCCCACCATTCTCCCAGACGACCCGCTTGCCGTCGGCCTCAGCGCCGTCGGGAGCACCAAGACTGCCGCGCATCCAGGGCATGAAATAGATACCGGCCTTCTGGCACCACTGGGAGACCTGGCGGACCTCGTCCAGGTTCTCATGGCCGCGCCGGGGCGAGAAG
>JAGPGE010000704.1 GCA_018056145.1 Armatimonadota bacterium | reverse complement strand
AATCGCTCCAGACCGGCGGCGGCGTGATCCCGACAACTCCCATTGGCGCGACGATCCAGGATCAGACGGCCCAGCAGCGGCCAAACGCCTATCAGCAGGGCAGTTCACACAACGGAGGGGGCGGGCGGTCCCGCACTGCCTCCGTGGAGCCGATCCCCCTTCCGCCGCCCACCGTGGAGAGCAAGACGCCGGGCACAGGCCCGCTGACCATCCCGGCGCCGGAAACCAATGTTAAACCGGCACCCGCGCCCTCCGCCATCGGTCCGCCGATCTCAAACGCACCCGAGCCGCTGCCCGAGGCCTCCCGGGGTAAGGTGCGCATCTGGGTGGGCGACGACGCACCGGCGTCCACGCACGGGAATCAGGGCGGGGGACAGGATTCGACCCAGGGCCAGGGCTACACGGTGCCCTCCCTGTCCCAGCGCGAGCGTATCTGGTCCGGCCAGAGCCGCTCCGGCGCAACCGTGACATCTCGTTCGGGCGGCAGTGCGGGCGGCTCTGGAGGCAACGGTCCCCGTCCCGCACCCACAACCCAATCGAGTTCGGGCGGCGGATCGACGGCGGGTCGCCTGACCGCTCGCGCCGGTGGCGTCGGCAACGGTGGCGGCACTTCCGGACCCCAGTATCAGCCGCGCGCGGGGCAAAGGGGGGGGAACACCGGAGCAGTCATGCCCACCCAGCGCGCCGGGACCAACGGCGCTCAGGCCCAGCCGCGCAACTACCACGGACCATCAACCAGTGCGGCGACCCGCCAGCCGGCGCAGACCCGAAGCGCCCCCGCAGCCACTTCGACCAGTGCCCAAGTGCACCGCATGGCCGGCGGCGCCTCCTCAGGGCAGGGGAGAACCTCGCCAGGTAGCGAGTCAGTCGGCTCCTCGGCATCTGCGTTGAGGGCTCAGGCGCAGCGTGCCCAGGCCTCCGGCAACAGCCAACAGGCGCGGGCGCTCTACAAGGCCGCCATGGACAGCTACGCTCGCGAGGCAGCATCCAATCCCGCCCGTGCCGCTTCCAGCCGCAGCGCGATCGACAGTTGCCAGCGATCACTCGACGCCCTGGATGCATCCCAATGATCTGGTTCCCCGCGGCGCCTCTGCTGCTTGCGGCCCTTTTGTGCGGTCCCGTGATCGCGCAGCCCGATGCGCCGGCTGCTGTCGGGGAACCCGAGGCCGCAGAGGCGCCGGCGGTGGACGCACCAGATCCGGCCATCGCCCTCTTCGCTGAGACGGAAGCGGCAGTCGTGGGCGCGCTCGCGCAGGGCGAGTACGCGCGGGCGCTGCTGGTGGTTGACCGCGCGTTTTCCCGCGGACTGCCCGCGGCGAAGGTTCACCTTCTCAAAGCCCGCGTTTACGCCGCGAAGCAGGACCTGGCTGCGGAGGAACAGCAACTGCGCGGCGCCCTGCACCAGGACCCCACGTTGGTGGAGGCCTGCCTGCGGCTCGCGGCGATCCAGGAAAGCCGGGGACTTTGGCTTGAGTCGGTTGACCTGTACCGGCAGGCCATCGCATCGGCGCCGGGTCAGGCGGCGGCGTATCTGAAGCTGGCGCGTCTCCTTAGGGAGCGCGAGCGGCTCCAGAACGCCATCGAGGTGCTGCAGGAGGCGCGCAAAGCGATCCCTGATGACGTGAGCGTGCTTTTCGCGCTGGCTGGCGCGCGGGAGTATGTCGGGCAGTATGAGCAGGCCCGGGTGGACTACCAGCAGATCGCCAGGATGGACACGGGCAAGATACGGCTGGACGCCCTGATGAAGGTGGGGGACATCAGCGTCGAACTCGAGGACTACGGGGTGGCGGTAGGCTATTACCGCGCCGCGGTGGCTGAAGGCGCGACACTCACCCCCGAGTCATACGGCCGGGTGGCCCTGGCGACGGACCGGGCCATCTGGCAGATGCTGGAGGACCAGTGGAGGCCGTTCCAGGACTACCTCGACCGCACCGACCCCGCCATGGAGCGCGAGGAAGTCTACTTGCGGGCCACCCAGGCGCTGGCCGAGTGCAATGAGATCAACGCGTTTATGGACTCCATCAACGCGCCCCAGGCCGTGGCCGCGCTTCATGCGCAGCGGCGGCTTTTGTACGGCCTGATCTGCGAAACGCTGGTCAACGCGGTCTCATACCTGGACACCGGCGATGCGGTGCTGGCGCAGGACGCCCTGGACAGGCGACAGGATGCGGACCTGGCGAAGAAGACCGTGGACCGGGGATCGACAAGTTCCGAGGGCTGAGTTCGCCACCCGATCTCCGAGCCCCGCATACATCCGCGGGATGGTGCTCACGCCATGCTGAAACATGAGTGGATGCGCAGACGCGACCGGCGTACCCGGCGCCTGGGACAGGACGGCCTGCCGGAGCAGGAAGACAGCCTGTTCGACGATGAGGAGGCCCTGGACGCCGTGCCGGGCCTGGGCGAAGACGACAGCGACGAGGCGGATCTGGCACAGGAGCCTTGGCCGTTGGAGGTCGCTGTGACGGGGGAGGTCGATGAAGCGCCGATTGACGCGCCTGAGGAGGATGCCGCCGAGGTCGTCGATGCCATTCTTGAGGCGGACACGGATGACACGCTGACGCCCTGGCCCGAGGACGTGCGCGCGGACCAGGATGATGAACCCGAACCGGCGTGGGACGATGAGGTGGAGGACGCGGAAGGAGCCATTGCCGTGGCGGACGAGCAGCCTGCGCCAGAGCAGGTGGAACCCGCACCGCCCCGGGAGGACGTCCGCGCGGTGGTGGACCGTCTGGATGTGCCCGTGCAAAGCTTGCGCGACCGTCTGGAGCAGGTTCTCGCCCATCAGGCCCAGTTGCCCCTGGACATCGAGGCGCGCCAGGAAGTCTCCGAGAAGGCCGAATCCAGCCCGCGCGAGCGCCGGGATGAACTGGTCCAGCGCCTCCTGGACCCCACGCTCAACCTGCACGAAGCCGCAGTGCTGCTGGGCGTGTGCCGAACCACGGTGCGCCGATACACCGACCGCGGCCTTCTGCGCTGTTTCCGCACTCCGGGTAACCAGCGCCGGTTCAACCTCTCCGATATTCTCGACTTCATGGAGCGCCAGCAGCGGGGCGAAGTCTGAACCCCGATACGCCAATGAACGCCCCCTCGATCGACTGCATCCAGGTCTTGCCCTACCAGGCGGGCGCCGACGCCCCAGCCTACCTTGTCCGCGTTCACACCAGCGCCGGGGCGTCCGGCCTGGGCGAGGCCTGTGACGCACCTCTCGACGAGGTCTGCGAAGTCGTGGAGGAACTCGCCGTCCAGGCGCTCGGCCGACCCGCGGCCAACCGGACCGCGATCTGGCAGGCGATGCGCGGCGCAGCCGGGGACTGGGAAGGCCCGCCGGACATCATGTCCGCCTGCCTGTCAGCGCTGGATGCCGCCG
>JAGPGE010000043.1 GCA_018056145.1 Armatimonadota bacterium | reverse complement strand
CCTGGACAACATCCGCGCCATCGAAGATCGCCGATAGGGTCTGCTCACAAGCCTCGCGCGCCGGAGCGACACACATCGCGTCCAGGCAGTCGACAGATGCTGTAACCGCGGACACGGACCCCTCCGAGGTGCATTCCTTGATCCCTGCGGCCAGGCGGCTGAAAGAGCCCCCTGCTTCTTCTTGTGAGGGGCACTCCTGCGTTGCTGCATGAACCTGCCCATCAGCCGGCCCACCTTGATCTGTCTGTCGACCGGGGTGAAGGGCTTGGTGATATACTCGATCACCGACCCGCGTTTCATGGCGGTCTCGATCCTCCCCACGGTCTTCTCGCTGGTCACCATGACCACGGGGATGTAGCCGGCCGGGCCCAGGTCGCGGATGCGGTCCACGAACTCGATCCCGCTCATCTTCGGAGTGTTCCAGTCCACTAAGCAGAGGTCCACCGCGGACTGGCGGAACTTGTCCAGGGCGTCCTCCCCGTTCTCGGCCTCGACGAACTCGAACTCAGCGACATCGGCGCGCAGCACGGTCTCCATGACCATGCGCCGCATGACCTCGTAGTCATCCACGACCAGCTCCGTGAGCTTCACGTGCCTGACCTCCCTTGCTTCAGCCCAGGCACGACCGCCGGGGCGTGCCACATCGCAGCTGTGTTCTGCACATTGGGCACAGCTGTGGCCATCTCGACCGGAATAGGACCCTTGATCCATGAAGGAGTCGGGCCGGATGCGGGGAACAGGATCAGAACATTAACCGCGGGAGGACTGCGATGGCAGCGGTGCGCGTCGGCGTTGTCGGGTTGGGGCACAATGGACAGGCGTGGGTGTCAGGCTACGAGAGCAATGAACGGGCTGAACTCGCGGCGGTGTGCGATTTCTCGCCCGAGAAAGTCGCGCAGGCCCTGCAGCGCGCGCCACAGGCAAAGGGGTACAACCGCCTGGCGGACATGCTTGCCGAGGAGAATCTGGACGCCGTATCGGTGCATACCCCCGACCACCTGCATGCCGAGCCCTTCGTCGAGGCCCTCGAAGCGGGCTGCCACGTGCTCGTGGAAAAGCCCATGGGCAACACGCTGGAAGATCTGGACCGCATGACCCAGGCCGCCCGCCAGAGCGACCGCAAGACCCATGTAGGGCAGATCCTGCGCTTCAACCCCTTCTTCGCGAAGGTCAAGGAACTCTGCGCAGACGGCACACTGGGCGAGATATTCTACCTCGAAGGCGACTATATCCACGCTCTGCTGTGCCAGGCAGATGCGGCGCGCATCGATCCTAACATCGGGAACATAAACTGGTACCTGGACCACGAGAAACCCATCGTGGGCGGCGGCGTACACCCCTTCGACTTGCTGCGGTGGTACGCCGACAGCGAGGCGGTTGAGGTCGACGGTTTCGGCAATTCCATCGCCTTCCCGGCCATGAAGCACAATGACTGCATGTCCGCGGTCTTCAGGTTCGAGAGCGGGGCGGTTGCCAAGGTGGCCTCCCTGTACGGTCCGGTGGGGCCGATGGCGCCGTTGTACAACCTGGCGGTCTACGGGACGAAGGGTACAGTGCGCGGCGGCAAGCTTTACGTGGGCGAAGGGCATGACGTGGAGGAGACCGACCTGACCCACCTGTCGGTGCATGGCCACCCGTATGACCCGCAAATCGAGCATTTCCTGGCGGCGATCCAAGAGGACACTCCGACCCTTGTGGACGCCTTCAGCGGCGCCAACAGCGCGGCGGCCACGATCATGGCTGCGGAAGCAATCAGCACCGGCAGACGGCAGACCATCCCGGTCTATGAACGGTAGCCTCCGCAGGTCAGGAACGCTACTATGTTGCGCGGTATGGGATCAGAGCGAACCCTTGGGGGGATGCACAGGACCTTCGGCCTTCATCGGCAGACCGGCGTTGGAGAGGTGGCGACCCCGCTGCCGCTCACCCGTGCCCGCCTGGGCCGGGTGGCCCAGCATTTCAAGCCCTACTGGCTGCAGTGGATCGCTATCATCCTGTGTATCGCCGCCACGTCCGGGCTTGGCGTACTGCCGCCCCTGTGCGTGCGCGGAATTCTGGATAATGCGATCCCCGACAAGGACTCACGGCTGCTCTCGCTCTTGGTGGGAGCCATTGTCGCCCTCACGGTGATCTCCAGCCTCATCAGCGTGCTGCAGAACTACCTGAACATGCGCGTGGGTCAGGGCATCATGTGCGACCTGCGCAATCACCTGTACCGTCACCTGCAGAGTCAGTCCCTGGGCTTCTACACGGTCACTCGTGCGGGCGAAATCGTGTCGCGGGTGAACAACGACGTCTCCGCGGTGCAGGGCGTGGTGACGGATGCCATCGTCTCGATCGTCGGCAACGTCTTCACCCTCATCGCCACCCTCATCGTGATCATCTCCATGGATCCGCTGCTGGCGCTGCTCGCCATCGTCGTGGTGCCCACCTTCTACCTGCCCACACGATACGTGGGTCGTGTGCGGCACCGGCTTTCGCGGCTGACACAGGAGCAGCAGGCCGAACTCGTGGCCTTCATGGAGGAGCGCCTCAACATCGGGGGCATTTTGCTCACAAAGCTGTTCGGCCAGACACGCGCCGACGCCGATGTGTTCACCGAACGTAACAAGCAGGTCATGGAACTCAACGTGAGACAGGCCATGGCCGGACGCTGGCTCTTCATGTGCCTGGCGGTGTTCAGTGTCCTGGGACCGGCCGCCATCTACTGGTACGGCGGACAGCAGGCCATACGCGGCGAGCTTTCCGTCGGCACCATCATCGCCTTCGTGGCGTACCTGTCCAACCTGTACCGGCCGGTGGGGCAACTTGCGAACGTGTATGTCAATGTGCAGGGCGCCCTGGCCGTTTTCGAGCGCATCTATGAGTACCTGGACAGGCCCCCCGAGGTCGAGGATTCCCCGAACGCCGTCCAGATGCGGGAGACGAGTGGCGCCATCCGTTTCACTGACGTGAGCTTCGAGTACCCGAAGCCGCCCATTCCACCGGGTGGGGAATTGCAGGCGAAGGACCAGCAGCCCGTGACCGGGGAGCCCCTGGAAACTGAGCCTCCGGAGACGGACCGCCGCGCTCTGAAGGAGGTATCCTTTGACATTGAGCCGGGGCAGCGGGTTGCCCTTGTCGGGCCAAGCGGCGCGGGCAAGACCACGGTCACTTATCTTATCCCGCGTTTCTACGACCCGACGGAGGGTACGATCACCCTCGACGGCAAGGACCTGCGGGACATCACCCAAGACAGCCTGCGCTCTCACATTGCGGCGGTGACCCAGGACACATTCCTGTTCCATGCCACGGTGCGCGACAACCTGCTCTACGCCCGGCCTGGCGCCACGGACGGGGAGATCGTCGCGGCCACGAAGGCGGCGAACATCCACGATTTCATCACCCAACTGTCAGACGGTTACGACACGATCGTGG
Source organism: Armatimonadota bacterium (assembly GCA_018056145.1). GTDB lineage: Bacteria > Armatimonadota > Zipacnadia > Zipacnadales > JABUFB01 > JABUFB01. The sequence continues at coordinate 11,611 of JAGPGE010000043.1, read as the reverse complement.
GGGAGCGGGGGTTCCGGCTGTCTGGTGGGGAGAAACAGCGCCTGGCAATCGCCCGGGCATTGCTCAAGGACCCGCGGATCCTGATCCTGGACGAGGCCACCAGCAACCTCGACGCAACGTCGGAATACCTGATCCAGCAGGCGCTGGAAGTGCTGCTCAAGGGCCGGACCGCGGTGATCATCGCGCACCGCCTGTCCACAATCCTGACCGCGGACCGCATCATCGTTTTGGACCGGGGACGCGTTGTGGAATCGGGGCGCCATAGCGAACTCCTGGCGGCGAAAGGGCTGTACGCGAAGCTGTACCGGCAGCAGTTCGAGAAGGTGGTCGGCTCGGGGGCGGAGGTGCGGTGGGCAGCGGCGGAGTAAGCCGGGTCACTGCGCTGGACCATCGGTACTGCCTAGGAGCCTAGCCTGTATCATGCGGTGGATGATGAGCACGCAGGCGAGTTGGGTGAGTGTCAGGTAGTCCTCGGCCTTCTTCTTCCAGCGGATCCGGCAGGCGCCAGAAGCGGTTGTGCCACGAGTAGGTGCGCTCCGCGACCCACCGGCGGGCCGGGTGTGGGCGTCCGGTCGCGGGGTTCAGCTTCTCTTCGCTCCGCCGCCGCCCTCGTCCCGGAGCGCCCGATGGCTCCGGCTGCGACGTGGTAGGCCGATAGCCGCCGTTGATCAATACCGTCGCCGAGACAGGAGTTCTGGACGAAGCCAGATACTTCGCCCCTTCCGGAAAACGGGGGGCATATCACCTCAGTCGCCTGCTAGACCAGCCTTCGGCCCCCGAGAGCACGGAAACCGTCTGCATAGCGAGTACCGCCTCAGGAAGAAATCTCAGGATGGCCTCAGCGGGCCTTTGCTCGCAGCTCCATGTTCGCTAGGGCGAAGGGTTCTGCCGCAGGGCTGAAGTCCAGGCGCACGCGGTCTTGGCGACCCGAATCCAGTGGCGAGCCAGAGCGCGAAAGTGAGCGGCTTCAGAACGTGTGTGATCTGGCGTCCCGCAGTCAGCGGGGAACCCCTCCAGCAGCCTGTCGGCGAGTTGTCGGGACTTCCGTTGCGGCTACCCACCGTTAGCGCCACTGCGCCGCTTCAGTGCCGCCTGGGTCGCCTCAATGTACCGCCCCACCCGTTCCCGCACGATCTCCAGTTCCTGCGGGTCTTCGCTGTACCGCGTCAGGCTCCCGACGAGTTCGTTGCCGGGTGCAAAGCAGGGCGTGATCTCCCGCGCCAGGGCGTCGAGAGACGGGTCTCTGACACCCGCTTCCCGCAGGTCAGTCAGGCAGCAGTAGGCGAGGTAGAGATAGTCGTAGTCCTCGAGCCCGTCGCGCATGGCCTCCAGGCGCAGTGAGGGCAGCGGCCCGTCCGGCCCCTTCTGATACAGGTGGTCGTGGGCATTGTCGATGATCGACCAGTTTGTGTACGGCCCGTCGGTGATCGCCGGCATGTTGTTGTAGTAGCCGCCTGCGGTGGCGTAGTACAGGAATCCGTCGGTCTGGTACGCAAAGGCCATGAAACCCATCAGAAGACGGGCGTCCATTGCCGGATGGGTCATCATGATGTTCGCGAAGGGCTTCTCCGGCGAGTTGCAGGTGTACCACCACACCTGCCGGCCCTGGCGCCTGGCCTCGGCTGCGTTGTCATAGCTGTAATGGTAGGTCCCGGGGCACCAGCCGTTGATGTCTTCGATGGTGCCCCCGCCGTCTCTCACTTCGCCGCCTGGGAACCAGGACCGGTGGGCGGTGGTCAGCAGCAGCAGGTCGGGAAACTCTTTGCGCAGCCGCCGGGAGATCATCCGCATGGCCGGGTCCCACTCTGCTGTGGCCTCGTCGAACATATACAGGTAGCAGGCGTCTCGCAGTCCCGCCTTCGTGGCCGCCTCGTACCGCCCGCGGATCTGGTCCACCCACTCGTCGAGCTGGACCTCCGTTGGCAGTTTCGTCTGCTGGTCGAGTTGCTTGCCCCAGATGTATCCCAGGTTGATGGCAGTCACACCGGCCGCAGCCCACTTCGGGAACTCTTCGATCCATTTGCCATCGAATCCGTAGATTGAGCTTGGGTTGAGGCCGTAGCTCATTTCGAACTCACCGGGCCGATTGCACCCGACCACGACTCGCAGACGCGGCCACTTCGGCAGAGCAAAGTCCCATACGCGCACCTCAACGGGAATCGTGCATGCGGGTGCCTCCTTCGGCCGTACCGTCACCGTGCCCCGATAGACGCCTGCCTTCGCGTCCCGGGGCACGTGCACCCGGTACCACAGGCTCTGCACGTCGCCGCGCCTGATGGTGAAGTCCTTCAGGAATGTCAGGATTGGCTCTGGCCAGTAGCCGTGGATGGCCAGATCAGAGGGCACGGAATACGGGCAATACCCCACCGGCGCGAAGAGCAGCTCATCCGCTGGAATCGTGTCCCCGGCTTCCGATGTCAGGGCGGAGCACTCCAGCGTCACGCCGGACAGGTCGCGTTCAGGGCTGTGGATGAGAACCTGCCGGCTCTCGTACTCGCCCTTCGCGGCGCTCATGCTGATTTCGGCAGGCAGCGGCTGATCTGCCAGGGCGGCGAAGCTCTTGGGCCGCACCTTCAGGGTCCCGCTGACCACGGCGGTCCCATACGCAGGCTTGCCCCTGAGCACCGGGCCATTCGCCAGCAATGCGTCGCGGACGCGCGCATTCTCCGGGGTGGAATCACCGGTGGTGGATGCGTTCATGGACGGATCGGTCTCGATGCGGATGGAGCCGAAGCGAGCGAATTCGCTCCATTCATAGCGCTGGATCCAAAGGGCCAGTTGCGTCACCGGCTGCTCTTCAGCGCCCACCGTCCCCAAGTGGGTCTCGTACACGGTTGCGGGATCGTGGCCGCCCGTGCCGGCGATGATGCGGTCGGGCTCCGAAGACTTCCGGCCATCCTCCAGTCCACGGAGCAGGATGAACCACCAGGGGTTGCCGGGAAGGCGGGGCTGGGTGAAGTAGCGCAGATAGACCTGGTGTGTCCCGGCGGGGAGCCCGGTCACCTCGATCAGCAATCTGCCGCCGCCGGCGCGCTTCGGGGTCTGCCAGAATCCGTCGCCGGACCATTCCCATCCTGCCTCCCTCAGCCCGGCCGGGCTCGCGATTTCTTCGCCGCCCTCGCCCTGCACGCGCACCTGCACCCCCTCGTGTGCGCTCTCCACAGCGAACCGTCCGTCCTCCCGCGGGTGGAGCCAGGTCACCATACCGATCTCGCTCCACGCAGGAAGTGCAAACGCAAGCATGATTGCGCTGGCAACTGCAAAATCCATGGCTCATCTCCCCCTTGTCCCGCGCCCCGTGCCCTTGAGAAGCACAGCGGGCGTACGGCTTACCCCCGGTACCGCTAAAGCCCTGCGAGCAGCCTCACCGGCCTGAAGATTCCACCCATCTTATCGGAGTCGTACACTCGCACGGCGAGCACGTTCTCTCGGCCCAAGCGCACGCTATTCGCCGGCATGCTGAAGGGCTTGTCCCAGAAGTCGATGGGCGCGAGCCCCGTAGACTGCGCGCTGCGTTCGCCGATCAACTCCCCGTTCAGGTACACCCAGGCGCCCTCGTCCACTCCGGCGAACTCCAGGGTGAGCTCGCGGCCTTTCATCTCCTCCGGCACCGTGAAGCGCACTCGGTACCAGGCGTAGCCGTCGTAGGCGCCGACTGCGGTCGTTTCCCACCAGGCCGGAACCGGGATCTTCCGCCACCCGGTGTCGTCGAACTCCGGCCGGTGCCAGCCCTGCTGAACTCCCACATCGCCGGGGTCGGTCTGGAAGGCCCACTCGGCCGGGAAGGCAACAGCGTCGGTACGGGTCTCCAGCACATCCAGCGTCGTCCAGGCGACGGCGGGACGGCCGAAGACATCGGCGACGGCGGCACGGACCCGGTAGGTTCCCCCTGCCGGCAGGTCCAGCTCAATCTGCTCGCCGCTCTTCATCTCCACGCCCTGATCCGGCCCGTACACTTCCCAGGTGACCGATGGCTTTCCATTCTCGAACTCACCGGCGCCCGCAGTCGCGACCGCGCTGAGCGAGATTCCGCCTGGGGCTTCGGGCACGAGCTCGGGAACCTCGATGGCGATGCTCGGGCCGGGTCCGAGGTCGGGACGCATCGGCTCGCGCCCGGAGAGCAGGCGAGTTTCCTTGCCGCCCGTCTGGACCAGAACGCTCCCGTCCTCCCGGCACCGGATCACCTCGTCGTAACCGGTGGCTGTGAACTTCGCATCGTCCACCGCGATGTCGAAGTCAATGCCCAGGCGAATGCAGCGCTCCACCTCAAGCGCGGCGTTGGTGAGGACCTGGCGGTACGTGGCGCCCGATCCGCTGTCGCGCTCGAGGTGCAGCCACTTGAGGTACTGCAAGGGGTACGGCGCGAAAGTGTAGCCATAGGGGATGACGACGCAGGTTTTCGCCGCCCGCAGCAGTCTGTCCATGTCCCGACGGGGGTTCGCAGCCTGGGCCTGCTTCACCAGCGACGCATAGTAGCGCTGGTAGCTGTGGGGCAGCCCGGAGTTGTCGCCGATGCCCACCCATCCGGTCCAGACCCAGAAGTAGCTCGCGCCCCTGCCATACAGTATTGGGATGCTGGCGGCTTTCAGGCGCGTCTCGGTAGGCGAGTAGAAGGCCACTCCCCAACGCTTCCCGAAGTTGCGCGCCGCACCGCGCAGGACGGCCACGCGGATCGCGCAGGCATTCTCAATGGTCGGTGGAATCTGAGTGCCGAAGGCGCGGTTGTAGCTTTCGACGAGGTCGCCCATGACCACGTCCTCGTCCACGATCCCGCTAACTCCCTGGTCCACCGCGAGCTGGTACCACGCGGTGGTCCAGATCGCCTCCCAGACCGGGTAGTCCCGCTCAACGATCCACAGATTGCCGCGCCCGAACTGGCGGTCGATGAAGGTGTTGATCCAGGTCTGTGAGTAGTTGCCGATGTTCGGGCGCAGGGACGCGTTTAGCTTCTCGTGGAGCGATGCGACCGCCTGCGCAGGGGTGAGCTTTCCGGCGAGATCAGCGCGCTCGTTCAGCACGCGGTTGTGTATGGCGGGCTCGTCAACGTAGATCGCCCGGCCCCAGTAGTTGGGGCGGTAGAGCTGCGCAGGCCAGTCGTCCATGAGCCAGAAAAGGTTGTTGTCCCACGCGCTACTGCGGGTGAGCCACTCCGTGCGCGGCGTTGCCTGGAACAGGTTGAAACCCGCTTCGAAATGCCTGCGATGGTCCTCCGGCGTGGTTTTCCGGTACTCGTACTTGCCGTCGGGCAGCGCCCAGTAGGGCTTGCCGTGGACGTCGGTACCACGGGTCATGTGGCCGATGATGAGGTCGGGGTTGAGCTTCACCACTGTGGCTTCCGCAGGCGGCTCAACGGACTGACCGTTTTCGCGGCTGGCCCGCCTGAACGGGTAGCCCTGGAACTGCACGGCTTCCGGAAAAGCGCCGTCCGCAACCGAGAGCGGACCGCCGTCCACCGATTGCGGCCATCCATGCTGCCAGAGGGAGATCCGGGGGAGTTGTGCTTCGCCGGTGACCTCATTCGCAAACTCGACGGCATCCGGCCAGTCGGGCTCCTGCCACAGGTACCGGGCCACCCGCGGCTGGTGATCGGCTCGTGGCCAATCATCAAGCAGCAACCACGCATGGTATGTCTGGCTATTGAGTCGCGCGAAGGACAGGCGGACCCACTGGAACTCCCGGCCATCCACTGATTCCGTGGGTCCCAGGGCCAACTCCATCTCGACCACAGTGAGATTGCCCTCGCGCTCGAATGCGGGGCGGTCGCCCGGGTCGGCATTGAGGGCGTAGGTGGCCACAGTGCCAGGAAGGCCCAGTGGCGCGGCCTGAACGCCGGCACAGACGGTCACCAGGACGACGATAGCGGAAATCGCGACTGGCACGGGACGCATTCCGGTAATCACCTCTCAGCAGCGGCCCCGGTGGACGCTAGTTCGTAAACACGCACCTCGAACGGCCCCAACTCGTCCTCCAGCCAGTCGTGGCCGGAGGTCAGGCCCTCCCGCTCTCCGAACACAGGCCTCGCGCCGGTAATGCGCATGCGGGTCGGGAACCTGACACGCAAGCCGATGGTCGCGTTATCCAGATTGACCGCGATGAGCAACCAGCGCGCCCCGGACCGCTTGAGCAGCGTCCGCACGGGCGTCTCGCTGGGCGAATCGCCCCGAACGTAGACGCGGTACTTCACTGCGGGAGTCGGCGCGAACAGGAACTCCTGGAGCGCCTCGATCTCGTGGTTGGTCTCGGCCACCGCCGACCACAGGTTGCGGATATCCGCGAGCCGCGCCTCGTCCGCCACATAGCCTGTCCCCTCTGAGTTGTACGTGGGCAAAGGGTCGGGGCTGATGCCCCAGCCGGTGGCGTTGCGGCGCACGTCATCAACGTCCAGGCTGAACCAGCACAGTCCGGTCGCCCCGTGAACCACTGCGGCGTAAGCCATGCAGCGCAACTCCGCCGGCGACGGAAAGCGCCACCGGTTTCCAGGCAGCTGCCCGTAGGCCTGCAGGATGGCCCAGACGGGCTTCTTCCCGCTGGCGGCTTCGACGGCGAGGGCCACCGTCTCCGGGATGCTCTGGCCCCACTGCGGATCGGTCAGCGTCTCCGTGGGTGTCTGCGCGTGGACGATGGGGTAGTTGTCGTGGCAGCTGAGATCGCCGGCCTGGTGCCACTTGACCCACCACGCGCGGTTCCCGTGGCCGGCGTGGATCCAGGCCACCGTGTTGACGAAAACTGGCCGCACGGGGTCGTGAGCCCGGATTCCGTCCCTGAACTTGCCGAATGCCTCGAACCGCGCGGGGTATTGCGCGAAGTTTCCGTCGCTGTCGGGTTCGTCGAACACGTCCCAGCCCAGCATTGCGGGGTGGGCGGCGAACCGTTGCGCATCTTCGGGCCGGGCTTCGCTCTTCACCATGCGCAGGCCGAACCTGTGCAGGCGGTCCAGGTAGCCCTTGCTCAGTGGCTTGTTTGTGTGCACGTAGGTGAATCCGGCCTTGCGAAACTCACCGAAGGGCGCGAGCAGGCGGCCATTGTCGGGTTCGAGTGAGTCGAGGTAGTTGAGGCCGTGGTACAGGCCCAGTGGAAGGAACGAACGCCGTGGGTCATAGGCCACGCGAACACTTCCGTCGCGATCCAGGTGAGGTACGCCATCCTTGTACATCATTTGGGGCGCGTCATACAGGCGGCGGAATGCGTCCGTGGCAGGCCCCATGGCTGCTGGCGCTACCGGATCGGCGAATGCAATGATCGATGCAACGAGGCCCACTATCAGGCGGATGTCAGGCATCTCTGCGCGCACTCCTGGCTCCAGGCGATTCGGGTGCCTGCCCGAGCGCCGCCGAGAGTTGAGTCTGTCGCCTTGCCAGTTGCCGGCAGGCGAATCGGTGAGCATGACGGATTCGATCGCAACGTCTGGGGTGCCCGCAACCGCTTCCCGGCAGGATCACCGCACCAGGAGCCAGTCCACTCGCGCGCCTTCGGGGGCTGGGGTGGCGAACTGGATGCGGAACCCTTCGGGCGACTTCGCAGGCACCGCGATGGCGGTCATCCACGACGGCGTGACCGTCACCGCGTAAGCGCCGTCCGCTTCGGGCGTGTCAAACCGGATCTCGAGCTCAGCCTTTCCCTCCTGAACAGCGACGTTGATGCCGCGCAGGTTGCTGGCGGCGGTGCCGGTCGCCGACAGGCCGCGCGTATTGCGCAGAGCCTTACCGGTCAGGTCCACATTGCCCCCGGTGAGCACGAAGTCCCCGGTCGCGGCATCGACGCCGAGGCTGCTGGAGCCGACCACATCATTCCGCCAGCGGATCGGCTGGGGATGTCCACCCGGCTGGCGGAACATGATCGCGGTGTCCAGCACGTCGCCGTGGAAATCGATCCCCACCTTGCTTGCAGCCTGAATGTCCATGATGGTCCCGAAGGAGGGCTTGCCATCCTTTCGTTGCGGGAGCTGGCCCCGGTCCGAGACCAGGCCGCTGATGGAGATGCAGTTGGGCACTTGCACCCGCCCCAGTTGCTGAAGCTCGATGGTCGCGCTTCCCATGGTGCTGGGCATCTGGTCGAACTGGCGGATGCGCAGGGGGCGCGGCTGCCATGGGTCGGGCCCCGGTGGCTGCTCGATGGGGTCTTCGGGGGCGAAATCGAACTGCGTTCCCCGGTCGCCGTTAGGCGTCACCCGCACCTTGCGCGGGCAAGTGCCGGCATCTACGTGCCCTCCGGTGACGGCCACGTCCGCCCAGCCCTGGCTCACGTCGTATACCCAGGCGCCCGGCGCGATGGCGTAGGTCATCGGGCGCTCATGGCCGTCGGAGGTATAGTTGTCGTCCAGGAACAGCGTGGGGGCTCCGGCAGCAACCGCCGACCAGCGCACCCTCAGGATGCGTATCCGCTTAGTGCCGTCGGGATTGCGCTCGAATCCATTGATCTGGTACCACCGATAGATGGGCCGGTCAGCGGCGCTGGCATACCCGCCGACTGTGCTTGGATCCCCGGGCAGGATGGTCTCGGTGTCCTCGGTGAGGCAGAAGAACCGGCCGAGAATGCTCTCATCCCACGGACAGTCCTCCGAGCCGATGATCGCCCCGCCTTGGTAGTTGAAGACGTTCGCAGGCCCACCGATGACGCCCGGGTACTTCTGCCCCTTGTACTCGCCCGAGGGCGAGACCACCACCACCGTCCCCTGCGTGATCCACTTGTCGCGGTTCATGTTGATGAGCGGGCGCGAGGTGCTGAGGGTCTGGGCATTGCACTTCCCCGGCTTGTAGGTGATCGTGTCGCTGGTCCAGTCTACGGACTCCACGGTGGAGTGGAAGCCGTCCACCTCGCCCACTGTCTCGGCATTGAGCACGATGCCACCCTCGTCGCCAAACCCCGAGAAGACATCGCCCATATACTTGAACATGCCGCTGATGACGAAGCTGTCGCCCACCGCGTAGTTGTGGCGTGTCACGGCCAGTTCGCCGGCCGTCTGGTTGTCGCTGTTGGAGTAGCCGGCGATCAATAGTCCCGGCATGAAGTGCTTGTTGTACACCAGGGCTCCGGCCGGGTGGTCGTACTCCAGGTCGCAGGTGAAGTAGTTGCAGCGGCGCTCCGGATCCCAGGCGATGCTTTTCACGGTGACGCGGTCGTAAGGCGGCGCGTAGCCCACAACGCTGCTGGTGACGTTGAGGTTCGCGCCCACCCAGATGCCGCGGATGGTGTCCACATAGCAGCGCGCGTCCGTGCCCTTCTGCGCTGCATCGGTCAGGGTCGCCATGTAGGATGAGGTCCCGCTGACCACGTAGTTCGCAATGCCTTGCGCTGCGTGGACCCCGCAGTGGGGGAGACTCTGCTCGCCCAGGTTGAGCTTGCGCACGATGGACAGACCGGCCCAGGTGTCCCCGCCCCACTTGCCGATGGGCGCCACGTGGTAGACGGCATAGCCACGCCGGTAGTCCATGATCGTGACCACCGGCGAATAGTTGGACGTGGTGCGTTCTGCCTGCTTGAGATTGTCGATCTTCAGCCGCTCGGGAGCGTCCGGGGGAATAACTAGGACTCCGCCGCCATCACTGATGATCTGCGCCATCGCGGCTTCGAGGGCGGCATTGGCGGCTTCGAGCGTCCCGATGTCGCCGAACTCTTCGAGCGACCGGGTGGTCGGCGCGGCGAACGAGGTGGTGCAAAGGAGCATGAGCAGAAACAGGTGGCAACGCATCGGCCCATCACCTCGAGAGGTCGGGCAGGCCAGGCGCCCGCTGCCCGGTCACGATCAGCAATGGCATGTTTCGCGCTGAGCAGGAATAGTACCTGCCCCCGGGTGGCTTCACAAAGGCCCGGGCCGGCCACCGTGAACGTCTAGGCCCGGCGTCCGGGAAGAGTGATGGAGCCGGCCGTCGCCGAGCTTGACGACGGCACACCAACGTCAACTGATGACCCCTGAGAGATAGGCCTGGGTGCGAGGGTCGGAAGGGGCGTTGAAGAGCGCTTCTGCCGGTCCGTGCTCCACCAGTTCGCCCATGTACATGTAGAGGACGTAGTCCGCGAGGCGTCTGGCCTGTCGGAGAATGTGGGTCACCAGGATGATGGTGTACTCCTGCTTCAGCTCCACGAAGCGCTTTTCGATGTGTTGTGCGGAGACGGGGTCGAGGGATGCGGTTGGCTCGTCGCACAGGAGCACTTCAGGCTCAACCGCTAGCCCCCGAGCGAGGCACAGTCGCTGCTGCTGCCCCACCGAGAGCCCTGACGCCGGCGCGCGCAGCCTATCCTTCACTTCGCTCCACAGACTTGCCAGTTCCAGGTGCTGCTGCACGATGGCGTCCAGTCGCTTCCTGTCGCGCACTCCATGGAGTCTCGGCCCATACGCCACGTTGTCGTAGATTGACATTGGCAGCACCTGGGGGCGCTGGGACAGGAGCCCCATCTTGCGGCGCAGGGCGGTCACGTCAGCTCCGCGTGCCAGGATGTTCTCGCCATCGATGAGCACCTCCCCCGATACGTGGACACCCCGGCTCATGTCCGTGAGCCGATTGAGGGAGCGCAGGAAGGTGGTCTTCCCACAGCCCGATGGTCCGATGACAGCGGAGATAGCGCCATCCGGAATCTCGACCGTCACGTTAGTGAGGGCCTGGTGGCGGCCGTAGGTCACAGACAGATTGCGCACGTCGATATGGGCCATGGGCGGGCACCTACTTCACGGCGAACCGCGTCAGCCGGCGGGTGAGGACCCGGGACAGGACGCTGATGATGAGAACCACGATGAGCAGGATCAGGGCCGAAGCATGGGCGCGCTGCTGGACTTCGGGAAAGGGAGTGCCGAGTTGAAAGAAGACCGCCAGGGGCAGGGAAGCCACGGGATCCTGCAGGCTACGGGGCAGGTTGTCGGTGTAGCCCGCTGTGAACAACACCGATGCCGCGTCGCCGATCCCCCGACCGAAAGCCAGAAGGGCGGCGGTGATCAGCCCTCCGAAGACCTGGGGGAGCACCACACGGCGCATGGTCTCCCAGCGGGTCGCGCCCATGGAATACGAGGCTTCCCGCAGTTCCGCCGGCACTATGCGCAGCACTTCATCCATGGCCCGAGCCATGATGGGCAGCTCCACCAGGGCCAGAGCGACGATGCCGCCCATCAGGGAGGCCCGCATTCCTAGGTAGATCAGGAGGGTGAAACCGAAAGCACCGTAGACGATGGATGGAATCCCCCACAGCAGGTCCAGAGAACCCCGCACGACGCCGGCAATCCGGGTCTCGCCACGGTATTCGGGCTGCAGGAAAAGGGCCACCGGCAGAGCGACCAGGGCTGCGAGGACCGTCGCTCCCACGGCAAGAATCAGGGAGCCGACGATCGCATTGAGCACTCCGCCGGAGCCGCCCAGATAGTAGCCGCCGCTGGGCAACTGGCTGACCATTTCCCAGTTGAGAGACCGGGCTCCGTTAGCCACGATCACCCCCACGGTGAGCACCAGACCGCTCACGACTGCCACGGTGGACAGCAGCATCGCAGCTTGTGCAAAGCGCTCGACGGCATGCCGGCGACTCACCGGGCAGCCCTCCTTTGGGCCAGGGCAAGGACGCCCTGGGCCAGCAGGTTGAAAGCCAGCACCACCACCAGCAGCACCAGCGCAGCCAGAAGCAGGGCCGA
>JAGPGE010000703.1 GCA_018056145.1 Armatimonadota bacterium | reverse complement strand
TGGTGGGCCTGCGCCTGCCGAAAGCCAGCGTGCGGCGCACCGCGCTGGAGCCTGCTGAAGCGGTGGGCCCGTACGCATTCGCGCAGTATGAAAGCATCAACCTGCTGGCCCTGTGGGGCTTCCGGGCGATGCGCTGGCTCGAAGACCGGGGATACAGGGCGATGCTGACTTTCGACCTCACCGGAACCGGTTCCGTAGTGGGTAACCCGCGCGGCGAACAGCCCGACGCCTTCTGCAATCGCTTCGCCGCGGTTGCCGCCGGACTTGGGCGCATCGGCAAAGGCGGGTTCGTGCTGACGCCGGAGTTCGGGCCGAACGTGCGGTTCGCGGCGATCGTCACGGACGCCGATATTGCCCCGGATGATCTGCCTGCGGACTCGGCGGTTCTTTCCAGTTGCGAGGGTTGTTCGCGCTGCGTGGACGCCTGCCGCACCTGCGCTTTCACGGACGAGGTGAGCCTTGATCTCGGCGGCGTCACCGAGACCTTCCACCTGCTGGACCGAGACCGTTGCGACTGGGCGAAGCGTTACTCGCTGGTGGGTGAAGAGGGCGTGAACTTCGTGGGCTGGGAGATGAACGTGGATGTCCCGGACAAGATCGACGCGGACGCGCTGGACGCAGCATTGAGGCAGCAGCCGGCGATCCCGAAACACCGCCCCTGCAACTTCGAGGCGTGTGTGCTTGCCTGTCCGCTCGCGAGGGAGCAGGGATAGCCCCGGACGGGAGATGCGCCGGGCTGGCTTATCCGCCCGGAGCCGCCACTTTCGCCACGATCTCCCCTGCCGTGACATACGGGTGCTGGGCTGCCAGGGACACGTCGCAGTCCTCCCGGGGGCAGCCCAGCACTGAAAGCCGTCCGGCCACTGGCGCGGTCACCGGAATCGTCCCCAGACTGTCCTCTGCCAGCACATGTCCCAGCAGTTGCCCCTCGTCCACGAAGTCGCACAGCTTCACTGATGCCTGCACCCACAGGCCGTTCACCGGAGCCAAGACCTCATGCTGGGCAGCCTTGTCCAGCCAGACCTGCGGCTCAGCGAGTATGTCCGGCTCGCCCGGCAGCAGGCCAAGGTGGCAGGCAATGTTCACGGCGCACCGCAAGCCCATGGCCACCTGGTCCAGGTCTACGAGGTACTGCCCGGCAAGCTCCACGCTCAGCCCTGCCCGACCGCTGTCGTTAAACAGAGCGCCGATGGTGTTGGGATGGTCGCGACTGATCGGATTCTGGGAGCGCTGGCGCGGCGCCACAAAGGGAAGCGCGCCAATGCGCGCCAGTTCCAGGCTGGGCTGGTAGTCCTGGCGGGGCAGGGCGGTGGGTGTGGTGAACTTGTTCCAGCAGTGGATGTCCAGGCAATGCGTCGCTCGCACGCAGACGGCGTCGTGGATCGCCGCCGAGATGCGCTGGCTGTCATTGCCCTCCGGGTCGCCCGGCCACGTGAGGTTCATGTTGTGGCCATCCGCGTCGCCGTAAGGGCGCTCCGGCCCCGAGGAAATGTGGGGGCGGCGCTTGCGAATCGCCACCGGGTTCCCGAAGGGCACCGCGAGAACTGAGCCGCGCTGCAGGTCGGTCCGGGCTATCTCCACTAGGCGGCGGATGACCTCGATGCCCTGCACCTCATTGCCGTGCTGGGCCGCTATGAGCATGAACGCCGGTCCCTCCACGCCGCTGAGCAGCTCCCAGTATGGGACACGGAGCGATTCCGAGGACCCAAGCGGCACCTCGATGTGTTGCACGCGCAATTCGGGCATGGTTTGACCTCTCGGGGTGGATTGCCGGCATTGTAGCACGAGCGCGGGCGAAGGCAGGAGGAAAAGGCGGCGCGGGCGAAAGAGGCTGCGAGAGCCGGGTGACAGCACTTCCGCCGCGAGCGCAGTCTTGCCAGCCGGCGTCTGCTGCTGACGTTAGCCCCCTACCGGAGGATGCGGTTCATGTCTCTGCGCATCATGCGCCCAGGCCTGCTTGCGGCCCTGATCATCCCCGCGGCTGTCGCGGCGATAGACAACCCTGACTACGGCCTGGGCTGCCCGCGGGAGTCGGCGATCATCGCGGGCAGGCCGGAGTACAGCCAGCCGCCGATCACCGTGAGATGCATCGCGCGGCTTACCGACAAGCAATCCTATAACATCCTCGTGGCCAATGAGACCAAGGACTCGGCTACTCACTGGGAGCTTTTCACCACGCCCCGAGACGGCCTCTTCACCGCCTACCTGCCGGGCCGCAAGCCGGATCATGTGCGCGCGAACACCGATATCGTGGACGGGGGATGGCACGAGATCGGCATGGTCATGGAAGAGCGCAGGGTCCGGCTGTACGTGGATGGGGAGATGAAGGCGACCTGATCGGCGCACACATACTCGAAGTGACGCCAGACCAGCGCCTCGTCTGGCAACTCACGGGAGACACCGTGGGACAAGTGGCCCAGTGCCAGCTGCTCTCGCCGGAATTGCGCTGCCGGGATGAGCGGGTGTGGACGTAGATGCACGCACGAAATGTCGCCAGGGAGGGGAACCGCACAATGAGACGCCGCGATTACGCCATCGTCTCCGCCGTGTCCGTCGCCGCGATCCTGTTCGCCGGCTGTGGCTGGTCGCAGGAACCTGTCGACGTTGTGGCCTGGAACCTGGAGTCCGGCGGAGCGAGCATCCTGTACATCTCGGACCGCATGAAGTCCATGCCGGGCGTAGAGCTCTGGGGGCTGTCGGAGGTCAAGCCGGGTTGGGAGCCCTTGCTGGAACTTGCGGCGGAGAACGCGGCGGGGCCCGGCAGCGACTTCGAGGCGGTTCTCGGTACGACCGGCGAGGAGGACCAGCTCCTCATTCTCTTCGATGCGCGACGGTTCAGCAGGCAGAGTGTCGAGGAGTTACACCAGCTCAACCCGAAAGGGCGCGTGCGGTCGCCGCTGCTCGTGACGCTCCTGGACACCCGCACGAATCAGCGCTTTGGGTTCATGGTCAACCACCTTTATCGGACGGACGATGCCCAGCGGCACCTCCAGGCATGGGGGCTCAACCAGTGGGCCCGCACGCATCCCGATCCACTGGTGGCCGTGGGCGACTACAACTTCGACTGGCGCGTGCAGAATGGCGAGGCGGACCACGACGCGGGATACGACCTTCTCACGCGTGACGGCGTTTTCGCCTGGATCAGACCCCCCACGCTCGTGAAGACCCAGAACAGCCGCCACGACAGCGTGGTGGACTTCGCATTCTGCACCCAGCCAGAACGCTTCTCGCACACCGAATCCGGGATCGTGCAGGTGGAGGGTGACTTCGATTGGGCGTATGCAGCGGAGGCCCCCGACCATCGGCCCATCACCGCGCGCGTCATCCTGAAGATGGAGGAGCCCCAATGAACGCGCCTCTGGCTGCCCTGTTC
>JAGPGE010000702.1 GCA_018056145.1 Armatimonadota bacterium | reverse complement strand
CAGCCCGGGCCTCGCGACCATTGCGGGGCCCGATTTCGTTCTGTTCCCTTTTCGCGTCCTGGCGGGTTGGCATCGGCGCTGTATCGCGGTATAATGTTTCGACGTTGAACCATGCCGCAGACGGTGTGGGTTAGGCTCTGATGAAGCGATACATGCTCATTGTGGCCCTGGCCGCTGTTCTGGTCGGGGCCGTTTGCTTGCGAGGACGGGCGCGACCCATCGCGATCCTGGACGGACAGGTTCGGGAGATTGTGGCCGGGCCGCGTGGCGTCTTCTGGATCGAGACTCCGGTGTCCGGCGATGGCGTGGCGACCGGTGATGGACCGTGCCGGGTCGTGGGCGTTCCGCACGGAGGGGCTCGGCCCGTGGTCATTGCGCAGGAGTATGACCTGCGCTCCGTGTTCCTCGACGGCGACCGTTTGCTGATCATCGGCTCCACCGGCCCGGAGATCGACAAAGGGCAACTGATCGTGCTCGACCTGAACTCGGGCCAGCGCACGGTGCATAGCGGCCTGCACAGGCCCCGTTGCATCTGGGCCAATGGCGAGCGCATGTGCTGGGCCGAGGGGCGCGAGGCCCGGGGGGCATCGGTGGTGCATGTCCCCGTACTTCAGCATCTCCAGGCCATCCGGGCAGGGAATGGGAACCCCGGGACCGCCCGGCTGCTGGGGGTGGCGGAGAGCTCGCGTCCCCACTTCTCGGGCCAAATCCTCGGCTCGGACGGCAGATACTACTACTGGGCCGAGCGCGTCGGCGAAGGCTTGTCGGAGGGAGCGATGACGCTGCGCCGTTGCCCCGAGAACGGCGGCGAAGTCGAGACCTTGGGCCGTGCGGCGGGGCCCAACGTGGGCCTGCTCACGCCCGACAGCCTGGTCTGGACCGCGTATTCCGAGGAGATGAGCACGCCCGGGTCGGGACGGTGCGCGCGGATGCTGCCCCTGAGTGGCGGGGAAGCCAGGACGGTCACTGACTGGCTGCCCTCCAGCGGCGCACTGGTTTCGGTGGGGCGCACCGTCTGGTACGGCGGCGCCGGGTATCTGTGGCGTATCCCCAATAAACTGGGCGTGCCGGTTCCGGTTTCGCGCACTGGCGCGTCAGGGCCCGGACAGGCCGCCGTCTACGCATGCAACACTTACTCCCAGGAGCAACTGGAGGACAAGGCGGTCGTCATGCGCCGGCCTATCTCGCTGTGGGGCCGCGTCCGTGCCGCCCTGAGCCTCCCGGGTTCACTGAAGGCAGCCGGGCAGGTGGCGCAATGAAGAAGCAGCTTTCGCCACCGCTCGTGGCGGCAGTCGTGGTGCTCACCTTCCTGGCCGTCCTGACCGTGTACTGGAGAGGTCTCCTGCGGGACAAGGAGGGTGGGGAACCCGGCGAGATGGCTGGGGGCGCGGGAATGCCCCCGCCGCCGCTGGTTGGTCTGCCGGGCATACAGGTGACCACGGTCGCCGGTCCGGCGCCGCAGACCGCCGGGGCGCTGGACATCTCTCACCGTGACGGTTCCTGCCAGGATGCCCGATTTGACGGCCCCTCCGGTATCACTTTCGCTAGGGACGGCAGCCTGCTGGTCTCCGACACGCGGAACCATCGGCTGCGCAGGATCGGGCCGGACGGGCAAGTGACGACCCTTGCGGGCAGTGGTCCCTACTCGACCGTCACCGGTGCGCATGTGGATGGCCCCGCAACAGGCGCTCGTTTCTGGTGCCCCGTAGGGCTGGGGGAGACACCGGATGGGGTGATCATCCTCGCTGACTCCGGTAATCACCGCGTCCGTCGCCTCAGTGGTGGGACCGTAACCACCGTGTCCGGTGGCGACACGCCCGAAGACAATCTCGGGCTGCAGTCCGGAGGTCTCGCGGATGGCCCCGGTGCGACCGCGCGGTTCGCATACCCGACCGATCTCGCCGCCATGCCCGATGGCTCCGTGCTGGTGGTGGATACCGGTAATCGGCGCGTAAGGCGGGTAGCCCCGGACGGAACGACCAGCACTTACGCCGACCTGTCTCCGGCAGGCGCGAAGGAGCCGTGTGGCATCGCATTGAGCGCGTCAGGGATCGCTTTCGTGGCCGATCCCGCAGCCCAGGCGATCTTCCAGGTGGCTCCGGGCGGCAGTGTGAGCAGGCTTCCGGGTCCGGTTCCCAGCCCGATCTGGATCCGCCCCACGGGCATCGCCGTGGACGCCTCCGGGATCCTGTATGTCACCGACACAGGCAGCCACTGCCTCATGCGCGTCGCGCCGGGTGGCGCCCCGCAACTGATAGCAGGGGTGGTCTCCGTGGACGCTCCCGGACCGGGCTACGGCAATGGCGAAGGCGACAAGGCCAGATTCTCGGCTCCCTGCGATATCGCGATCGGGCCGGATGGTGCCCTGTACATTGCGGATTTCGGCAACAACTGCGTTCGCAAGGTCGTCATCCCTCCGGGGATCTGATCTCGCGACACCCATGCCGGGAGGTGCGCGCGTTGCGCATCGAAGTCGACAAGCTGTCGAAAACCTACGAGGGCGGGATCAAGGCGCTCCTGCCCCTTGATCTGGCCATCACCGACGGCGTGTATGCGCTCCTGGGCCCAAACGGTTCGGGAAAGACCACGTTCATGCGCATTCTGGCGACCCTGCTGGAGCCCACCAGCGGCACCGCGCACATCGACGGGCTGGAACTGCGCCGGGACCGCCTCGAGATCCGGCGCATGCTGGGCTATCTGCCCCAGGATTTCGGCTTCTACCCGACCCTTACAGTGGCCGAACAGCTTGACTACATGGCTCTCCTGTGTGATCTCGGGACCCCGGCGAACCGGCGTGAAGCGGTGGACCGGTGCCTGCATGAGGTAAACATGGCGCAGTACGCCGACCGCAAGGTCGGTGGTCTTTCGGGGGGGATGCGCCAGCGCCTGGGCATCGCGCAGGCTCTTTTGAACCACCCGCGGCTGCTGATCATTGATGAGCCTACCGCGGGCCTGGACCCCGAGGAGCGCATCCGCATCCGCAGCCTCCTGGCGGAATTGGGCGGGGACCGCATCGTTATCTTGTCCACTCACATTGTGGCGGACGTTGAGGCCACGGCGGACAATGTGTGTGTGCTGCGTTTCGGCGTGAACCTGTTCACCGGGACCACGGAAGAGCTGGTCGAGCGGGTGCGCGGCAAGGTCTGGATGATGGACATCGACCCCAGCGAGTTGCGTGAGGTCAAGGAACGGTACACCTTCACGGGGGTCTACCGCACCGCCGAGGGCATGAAAATCCGTCTGCTGGCCGACGAGCTGAACGATCCCCGCGCACGCCCGGACGAGCCTACTCTCGAGGACGGGTACATCGGGGAGGTGGAGCGCGCTCGTGCTCTGGCGGCTGAGGTATAGAGTTCTTCCTTTGGCCTGGTACGAAA
>JAGPGE010000701.1 GCA_018056145.1 Armatimonadota bacterium | reverse complement strand
TGGGCCCGGGAGTCACCATCGCGGGCTGTCTGGACCCGGGTTCCCTGGTGATCAAGCAGGCCGCCGGACCGGACGCCCCGCGCTACGAAGAGGGCAAGGACTGGCGCGCTGACAAACTCTGGGCGCGTGTGGGCAGGCTGGACGGTGCAATCGGCGCGGACACCACTGTCTTCATGGACTACGACATGAGCCTCATGCGCCTGGACACCATCTTCGTGCGGTCCGACGGCACCCTTGGCGTGCGGCAGGGCGCGGAGCACAAGATGATCCCCGAGCCGCCCAAGCCCGATGCCTTCGCCCGGCCCCTGTGCAATGTGTGGCTGCCTTACAATTGCCGGGAGATCACCCCTGAACTGGTGTATCCCATCGGCCCGCCGTACCCCTCCGCAACCCAGGCGCAGATCGCCGCCAACGCGGCGCTCCTGCCCAGAACGATCGAGAAGCTCAATCAGGGCGGGGACTTCACCATCGTCTTCTGGGGCGACTCAGTCACCTGTGGAGGGGACGCATCCAGTCAGGAAAAAGCTTTCCCGCTGGCCTTCACCAACTGGCTGCGCATCAAGTACCCGCAGGCCAATATCAAGTATGTGAACGCCGGCACCGGCGGCTGGAACAGCGACGGCAAGCTGCCCCTCTTCGAGGAACAGGTCATGGCCCACGAGCCGGACCTCATGGTCATCGAGTTCGTCAATGATATGGGCATGAGCCGCGAGAAAATCTTCGCCAACTACACGAAGGCTGTGGGCCGGGTGCGGGAGATCGGTGGCGAGGTCATCATTGTAACGCCCCATTTCGTGCGCCCCGACTGGATGGGCGCCGGCGACAACATGCGCACCCCGGAGACCCGGGCGGCGGTTACCTACCTGCGGGAGTTCGCGGCGGAGAACAACGTGGCCCTCGCGGATGCATCGAAGCGTTGGGAGCACCTGTGGGTCGAGGGCCTGCCGTACATTACGCTGCTCTACAACTCGATCAACCACCCGGAGGACCGGGGGCACTGGCTGTTCGTTGAGGAACTGCAGAAGTGCTTCCCGGTGGCTGCGCAGTGAGGCAGCAGCGAGCGGCACTCCTTTCGCCTTGGCCGTGGGGTGTGCCCGGGGGCCGCTGGCGGTCGCTTTTCAGGGCACTGGGCCCCACGGAGGCCTCAACCGGACGCCCCTGCGGCCGGGGGAGAGGCAGCCGCACCCGACCGACCGCTACATCAGGGAGTGAGACCGATGTTCAGACTTCGCGGGGTGCTGATCTTTACCGCCATGGCCGCCTTCTGCAGCGCCGTCACCGCCGCCGACCTGCTATCCTTTGACCTGAGCCAGTGGCCCATCGCGGGCTGGGCGGATGCGCGCGAAGACCGCTTCCCCACCTTCGGCGAATGGGCGGTATCCCAGCACGGCATCTCCAACGTGATCCCGTCCGGGGTCGAGGAGAGGGACATCGTAGCCATGAAGAACGGCACGGGCATGGCCAGTTCGGTTCTCGTGAGCCGGTCGGCGCGGAACGTCACCGCGACCGCCACCATGTCCTTCGAACGCAAGGGCGCCCCGTCCATTCTGCTTCGCGCCGAAGCCCGGCCCGAGGGTCGCGGCTACGTGACCGGAAAGATGCTCTCGCTCGTATTGTACGAGGCGGGCGTGAACTTGTGGCGGTTTGACGGCGCGAAATGGCACAAGGCGGCCGCCGAGAAGTTCGAGGTGGAGCCCTGCGTCTTCCACACCCTGAAGGTCCGGCTGGAAGGCCCCCGGGCTAAGGTCTGGCTGGACGGCAAGGCCGTTATGGAGACCGACGACGTGGGCCTTCAGGCCCCTGGGCTGGTGGGTCTGTGGGCGGGGGAAGGTCCCTGTCATTTCGGCGCCCTGCGCGTACGAATGGCTGACTGAACACTTCGAGAGCGGTTCGGGCAACGCTCCAGACTGTCAGGGGAAGAGGGCAATCACGATGCACCGGCTGATGCTGGTCGCGGCGCTCATCATCTTGTGCGTCCTTGCGTGGGCGGAACCGGCCCTGCAGATCGGGATCTCCAAGCGCATCCCAGCCCAAGGCGATACCGTGCGGCTATCGGCCTATCTCGAAGGCTGGCAAGCGCCCGGGGGGGCTTCCGGCGTGGTTTTCACCGCCCAGCGCGGGGGCATTGAACGCACTCTAGGCAAGTGTGCGCTCGCCGCCAATCCCGCGAAGCCCTTCGAGCCCAGCGTGGAATGGGCGCCCGGCGCGTCGGGGCTGTATCGTATCACCGCGCGGCTGGAATCCACCGGCGAGGAGGCCCGGCTGCTTGCGCCGGTGGTCACCCAGAATGTCTACTTCTGCTTCTACGGGGCGACCCGGCCCGAGACAATCTGGATGACCCACCATCTCACCGCGGGCGCGTCCGAGATCGACGGCCTGCATGCCCGCGGGGTCGTGGCGCTGAAGCATGTGGGCGGGGTCTCGTATCTCGGCGGCCCGCGACCCGAAGATATCCGCAAGGACATCGACTTCGAGCAATTGGCGCAGAAGGTGGTCGCGGACTACACCCAGGTCGACCCGTGGGATGGGATCGCCATTGACGAACTGGGCATGTGGGACGACCACCCCGAGCAGGAGCAACTCGCCCTCGGCTTCTGGCAGATCATGAAGAAAGCCCGCGCGGCGGCGCCTGACAAGTTCATCGCGGCCTGGCAGTTCGCGTCTCTCAGCCCCCTGGTCTGCAATATGCTGCGGGACACTACGGACCTCGTGATGTGCGAAGTCTACCAGAACTACTTCCGGGCCTGGTATGATCAGCACCGGTTCTACGATTACCTGCAGCAGCGCATCGATATGGCCCGGGACATGATGATCAGCAAGAAGACGGTCATCGGCCTGAGCATCTCCTCGGACTACGGGTCAATCACGCCCGAGGAGCTTGAGGACCAGATCCGCTACATCCGGGCGCATGGCCCGGAGATCCGGGGCCTGGCTTTCTTCACCACAAGCCGCTGCGACCCGGAAGTTCTCAAGCGCGCCAATGACTGCTGCTACCGGTACTGGGTCAAACCCGCGGTGGGCCTGTTCAGCGAAGCCGATCTAACCTTCTCGGATTACCAGCCGCGGAAGCATGGCGTTGTGCGGATCAACGCAACGGTGCATAATGTGGGCGGCAGCACCGCTGCGCCGGTGGCAGTGCGGTTCTGGGAAGGCGACCCGGCCAACGGTGGGAAGCTCATCGGCCAGCGCAGCATCACGTCGATCCCCGCGGCCCGCTGGGTGGATCCCCTGGCTCGCGACGCGGCGAGCATTGAACCGCCGGAGGCCATGCGCAAGGAGGGCTTCGGGATGGTTACCGTGTCTGTGGACTGGAAAGCCACCCGGAGCGGTCCGGGGGAGATCTGGGCGGAGATCGTGCCGGATGACGGGTACACGAT
>JAGPGE010000700.1 GCA_018056145.1 Armatimonadota bacterium | reverse complement strand
ACCGCGGTGACCGCGCAGTTCTCCGCGAAGATCGCGCGCGCGAATGTCACTGTGACAGCCGACCAGACGACATCGGTGGTGCTCGGGCTCAGCGTCTCGCCGCCCACGCCGCCCACCCTGTAGCAGACGATCGGCGTTCGCGAGCCACGAATCCGTGACCAAGAGGCGGCCCAGGGAACTACCGGGTCGCCTTTTCAGTCTATTGCGAACATTACGGCGGATTGCGCGCCCGCGCGGACAGCCCCCGTGTTGCGCCACGATCCGCCCGGGCGGCGCATTCGGGTCAGGGTGAAAACCTCTCAGCGCGTTCTCATCGGAATACTGGTGCTGGTGGTCGCAGGGGCACTGTCGTTCCTGGCGGTCCGGACCTTGACGCGTCGCGACGGGCCGTCAGCTCTTCCCCCAAGCGCGGAACGGGGCGCCGGGGCGGTCATCAAGTCGCCGGAGCTCCAGCACATCGAGAACGGCAAGCTGGCCTGGAAGGTGCTCTTGGATCGTCTCGAACTTCAGACCGGCGGGGGCAATGTGGCGGTGCAGGGCTTGCGGGAAGGGTTGATCTACGACGGCAACGGCAAGCCCGCGCTGCGCATCACCGCCAAACAGGTGAGAGGCGACACCCAGCGCCGGGATTTCGAGGTCATCGGCCAGGTCGTGGTCACCAGCCCGAAGGGCTTCGTGATCCGCACGGAACGCGCTACCTGGCGCAATGATGTGCAGAAGATCGACTGCCCCGGCGCGGTGAGCATGAAGGCGAAGAACATCGTCATCGCCACCACCGGCCTGGTCTACACGCTGCAGGCCGACCAGGTGGCCTGCCCGAACCAGGTTCGCATGTACTCCGGGAACAACCGCGTGGTGGGGCACTCGCTGGTCTATGACGTGAAAACCGGTAACGTGGAGCTGCAGGACATCCAGATGGTCATCAACCCCGAGGAAGGCAGGCAGATCCTCAAGGAGTGGAGCAATCCATGAGACGCGCCCGAGGCTACGCGGCGGTGACTTACTGGGCGCTGGTGGTGTTCGTGGCAGCTTGGGCCGGCGCATGGGCGCAGGGGAACGCGGGCCTGTCAACCGACGTTGGCACACCGAGGAAGCTGGCCCCCCGCGACCAGACCGAACCCAAGGAACAGAAGAAGGTGCGCATCAACCACGCCGACCGCGCCCGGTATGATAGCGCCCGAAAGATGTTCTACCTGTACCGGGACAAGACCGGATCCAAGGGCCCCATCGAGTTCCAGGATGACAAGATGAAGCTCACCTGCGACGAGGCGGCGTACAATGAGACCGACGATACCGCGGCCTGCGCGGGGAACCTGAAGATCGTGGATGAAGACAGCGTCATCACCGGGGCCCACATCTACGTGGACTTTGATGCGGAGATCGCGCGCATTGAGGGCAGTGTGAAGATCGTCACCACGGAGAAAGTGAAGCCGAAAGAGGGCGAGGAAGGCAAGGAGGAGACCCGGGTCACCACTCTCTTCTGCGACCTCGTGGAGTACACCTACACTGAGGGCAAGCGCCGCGCCATTGCAACCGGCAACCTCAAGGGCACCCAGGAAGACAAGACGGTCTTCTCACCGAAAGCGGATTATGATCTCGAGAAGGAGATCGTAGTGCTCAGCCCGCCCGTGCGCATTCAGTTGGACAATGGCAGTGAATTCACCACAGACGGCGCCACCATCAGCACCGCGGATGACTGGATGGAGACGGGGAACATCACGGGGTTCTTCATCCGCGACAAAGAGGAGGACAAGGGTGGGGAAGAGGGCAAGCCCGAGGAGGCTCCCGCGTCTGAGCCACCTGCGGCGCCCGAGGGTGGCAACCAGTAGTCTTCGATCAGGTGATGGTTCAGGACGAACAGCGCGGGGCCCGGCAATGGTTGCCGGGCCCCGAATGATTCAGGCGTGGCGCAGAACGGCGCGACGTCGGTCGTTGGGCATTGTCGTCTGTAGGGCGGGGGCTTGTACCCCGCCGGTCTTTGGGTGTTGTGGTCCAGTTCGGACCCGCGAAGAACAGCACGGCAACGACCGGGCCGGATGGGTCCCGGCGCCCCGTGCCGACGCGCTTTCCCATGCGGCCCCTCCGAACGGCAACGGCCGGCGCGGTACGAGCCCGCGCCCTACAAACGGCGGACGGCACGCGGCAAGGGCCGACGGCTGACAGGCAGGATTGCCTGTCCCACTGACGGCCAAAGGCCAACGCGGTACGAGCTTGCGCCTGGCAGCCTAGAACGGCATCTGCGTGATCGATTGCGAGACCAGCGAGATCGCGATCGCAAGCATCGCCACCAGGCCCATGCCGCAGCTGAACCCCGCGTACAGAACCGGCGGCCAGCGTCGCCAGTTCTCCTCGCCGAACCGTTTCTGCAGGTAGTACCGCCCGACCAGCGCCCCGATGAACTCCGGCACAATGAAGTGGGGCATCATCCCCAGGCCACGGATGAACCCGTAGATCAGCATGATCGGCAGCCGTATGCGGTCCAGGACCGCGTAGGCGATGAGCCCAAACCCCAGGCCGCCCACCATCAGTTCGGGCTTGATGGCGCGCTCGAAAATCTCGCGGTGCCCGCCTTCGGTGGTCGCCGAGTACCAGACCCACTGCTGCAATGCGGTGAAATCCCAGAATTTCTGGGCATACGGGTAGCTGATGGATGGGATCGGGTTCAGCCGCCAGATGTAGCTCCAGAAGAGGAAGCTGCAGGGGATCACCACCAACAGCATGAGTACCTCGGCCTTCAGGATGCTGGTGAACTTGGTCCCCGTAAGCTCCACTTCGCGGAAGCGTCCCGTGGTGGCCCCGTAGTTCGCCAGGGGAATCGGCGCGAACCAGATGGCCACACCCTTGTAGCCGCTGAAGATGAACGTGGCCTCGCGAACCATGGGGAAGGAAATGAACTGCCCCGTCAGCCCGATCATCCGCGCATTCACGTATGACTCGAAGGGCGTCCACAGGTACCCGTAGACGATCAGGAACACAAGTGGGAAGTCGGGCACCAGTTTCTTGCACAGGATGATGTAGCCGGTGGTGGTGACCGCGAACAGGATGATGCAGGCGGTGAGGTTGAAGTCGCCCCGGCCCTCCGGCGGCTTCCCGAGGCCGACGCTCTTCTCCGCCGCCGCGAGACCCGCCCGCCGGGCCTCGAGCCACGTGCCCACCATTTTGTAGATGCCCAGCAAGGCAACCGCGAAGGCTGTGCCGACGCCGAAGGACAGCCAGATATCGATGGACGCTGCCCAGACGGTGCGGGTGGATTCCATGCCCGGGCGCCAGGTCGGCATGTGTCCGGTGATGTGCGCGATGGGGTTGATGAACATGGTGGCGACGGCTGCGGAGAAGCTCCCGGCGATCATCCAGAATGGCAGCACAAACCCCAGGAATATGGTGG
>JAGPGE010000699.1 GCA_018056145.1 Armatimonadota bacterium | reverse complement strand
CCTGAGCGCACTGGACGGCGTGAAGGACGGCGGCTGGGCGTTTCATACCGGCCTGGACAACCCGCCCTGGTGGCAGGTTGACCTGGGGGAGGCTGTGGCGCTCGATCACGCGCTGGTCTTCAACCGGTGCGACGGCGCCGCCTCGCGCATGGACAGGATCGTTGTCCTGCTCAGCGACGACGGCAAGGCCTGGCGACAAGTGTACCAACACGACGGCCCCACGTTCTACGGCGCACACACCGGCCCGCCGCTCAAGGTCGATCTGACCGGCCAGACCGCGCGCTTTCTGCGACTCACGGTGCCCGGGCAGGCCTTCTTGCACCTTGATGAGGTCGAAGTTTACCCCGCAGCCGAGCCCGAGCGCAATATCGCCCTGTGGAAAGAGGCGGATCAGAGCAGCATCAGCCAGTGGTCATCACGAGCCGTGCGCCCCGGTGAGGACGCGCCGGTGTACCTTCTCGAGCGTGTCCTCGAACGCGGACAGAAGCTGGCTGCGGACCTCGCGAGCGCCGGCGTGGACACGTCACGTGCCGCTGAACTGCTGCGTGAGGTCGCCGCGAAGGCGCCAGACGCCACGGGTGAAGCTCGCGGGGACCTGTGGCGGCTCGCGCGGCATACCGTGCGCGAGATGGCCTTCCGCAATCCGCTGCTTAGTTTTGACAGCATTCTCTTCGCGAAGCAGGTTCCCGGAAGCTTCAGCCACATGTCGGACCAGTATTACGGCTGGTGGTCGCGCCCGGGCGGCGGGCTGTTCATCCTGAGCGGCTGGAAGACCGGCGAGCCGGTTGAGCGTTGCCTGACTTCGAGCTTCCCCGAAGGCAGCTTCATGCGTCCTGAGTTGTCCTGGGACGGCAAGCGCATCCTGTTCGCCTACTGCCGCTACTACCCGCACGTCGCAGGGTTGCCGGACAAGCAGAACAAGGAGAACGTCCCGGAAGACGCCTTCTACCACGTATTTGAGATGAACGTGGATGGCACCGGTGTGCGGCAGCTCACGCACGGCCGGTACGATGACTTCGACGCCCGCTACCTGCCCTCAGGTGAGATCATTTTCCTGTCCACCCGGCGGGGGCAGAAGACACAGGCCAGCGCCGCCAACGCCATGGCCACTCTGAACGCGACACTGCCGGACGCTTACGTGCGCTGCGGGGGCGATGCTTATCGGCCGGTGGCTGTCTACACGCTGCATCTCATGGACCGCGACGGCGGCAATGTCCGCCCGCTCTCGCCTTTCGAGAACTTCGAATGGACCCCGTCCATTGCCTCCGACGGGCGCATCCTGTATGCGCGCTGGGACTACATCGACCGCAACAACATGCCTTACATGGGCCTGTGGTCGATGAACCCTGACGGCACCAACCCGCGGATGGTCTACGGCAACTTCACCCACAGCCCCCACTGTGTTTTCGAAGCGCGACCGATTCCGGGCTCGCACAAGCTGATCTTCACCGCATCGGCGCACCACGCGATCACAGGGGGCAGCCTGGTGCTGCTCGACCCGCTGCAGGGCTTCGACGGTCCCGAACCGCTTACGCGCCTCACGCCCGAGGTTTGTTTCCCGGAGATCGAGGGCTGGCCCGAGACGTACTACACCAATCCGTTCCCGCTGTCTGAGACCTACTACCTGACGGCCTGGAGCACGGAATGCGTGGCGCGCCAAGGCACCAGCGGGCCCAATAACTCCATCGGCCTGTACTTGTTCGACGCCTTCGGCAACCTGGAACTGATCAACCGCGACAGTGAGATCTCCTGCATGTACCCGATTCCTTTGCGGCCCCGGCAGATGCCGCAGGCCATTGCCGGGCCGGTGGACTGGACCGGCGGCGAGGGGCGCTTCGTGCTGCTGGATGTGTATGAGGGTCTCGGCGATGTCCCGCGGGGAACGGTCAAAGCCCTGCGGGTGGTGGCCGTTCCGCCGAAGACCCAGCCGAACATGAACACGCCGAACCTCGGGGTCACCTCCGACGATCCGGGCAAGTGCGTACTCGGTACGGTGCCGGTGGAGTCCGACGGCTCGGCGTCCTTCCGGGTGCCTTCGGGGATCTCGGTCTTCTTCCAGGCCCTGGATGAGCAGGGCTTGGCTATCCAGACCATGCGCACCGTAAGCTGCGTGCAGCCGGGCCAGACATTGTCTTGCGTGGGTTGCCACGAACCGCGCAACTCCGCCCCCGGAGTGCGCAGAGCCGCAGCGCCCGCCCGGGAACCATCGAGGCTCAGGCCCGGCCCGGCAGGCTCGTGGCCTCTGCGCTATGATGAACTGGTGCAGCCGGTGCTGGATCGCAGGTGCATCCGCTGCCACAACCCGCAGAGCAAGAGTGAAGCCGCGGCGGCATTTGACCTCTCCGGTGCGGGCTCGTACGAACGCATGTTGCGGTGGGGCAAGCCAAGCCTGGCCGATCATGTTGCACAGCGGTACCGCGAAGGAAGCTCGAAAGTGAACGCCGGGGCCGCGCAGACCAGCCCGATGCTGGCAATGCTGCGGGAAGGTCACCATGGGGTGAAGCTGGAACAGGACGAATGGGATCGTCTTATCACGTGGATGGACACCTACGGCCAGCGGCTCGGGTCGTTCAGCCCGGAGCAGGAACAGGACCTGCGGGACCTGCGCGTCGCTGTTGCCGACCTGCTGGCCGAGTAGCTCAGATATTCGCGTTGACCGCGAATCGGGAGAAAACACATGCTCCACGCCATTCGTCTTGCCGGTGTTCCGTCGGCCTCGCGCGCTCGCTACTTCGCCCTGGGGCTTGTGGCGGTCATGCTGGTCGCAGGTATCGCGCTCATCGGGCGGCCTGCAAGCACACAGGGAGGCCCCACTTACCATTCGCCCCTGTACATGGCTCTCTCGCCCGACCAGGCAACTCTGTATGTTACGGATCATACCGCCGATGGTCTGTGCGTCCTGTCCGCGAAGGACGGGTCGCTGGTCCGCACGGTGTCAATCCCGGCGCCGACCGGCGTCGCGGCGTCCCCCGACGGCACGACAGTGTATGTCGCGAGTTCGTCGCAGGATCGGGTCTATGAAGTTGACGCCGCCGACGGGCGGATCCGGGGATCTCTTGGTGTGGGCCGGCACCCGGTCGGCCTTGCGGTATCTCCAGATGGCGCCACGGTGTACTGCTGCAACCAGTTTACTGATGATGTATCGGTTATTGACACTGCGAACATGGCCGAATCGCGCCGGCTCAAGGCGATCCGTGAGCCGAGGTTCGTGGCGATCACTCCTACCGGCGACCGTCTCGTGGTCGCGAACCAGCTCCCGCAAGGCTCGAATCTCGATGATTCCCTGGCGGCCGAGGCCACGGTGATTGACCTGCCCGGCGGCGAGACCGTGGCTGTCAAGCTCTCCCTGGGCGCCACCGATGTGGGGCAGGTCTGCTGTTCGCCCGACGGGCGCT
>JAGPGE010000698.1 GCA_018056145.1 Armatimonadota bacterium | reverse complement strand
CCCGGGCGGGTTCTCTTTGTGCGGGCAGTTCCTTCGCTCCCCGAGGAGACCCAGTCAGCGTCGCTCCACAAACCGTGCAGGAGGCGCACTGACAGGGCTATGACCGTGGGCGTCTGGGGCGTTGACCACCCCCACGGGGGCGGGCACCTGAAGGCACTCGAAAGCACCCCCGCCGTTGAGCGCCTGCTGTTCTTCGACGCCGACGATGCGAAAGCCCGGGCAGCCTGCGCGAACAGCGCGAAGGGTTGTGTCGTGGAGGCGCCCGACGCACTGCTTGAACCGGGCGCGGTGGATGCGCTGGTGGTGCTCCTGACCGACCGGGAGGCCGGGCCGGCCACCTTGCGAGCGGTGGAGGCAGGCGTCTATGTCTACGGAGACAAGCCGGGTGCGCGCACTGCCGCGGAGATGGCAAGAATAGTCGAAGCCTGCGACCGCACTGGCGCCGCGTACTGTCCGTGCTATCCGTACCGGGTTGACCCGGTGGTGGCCGAGATTGGGCGCCTGATCGACAGTGGCGTTCTGGGCGATATCTGGTCCTTCGGGGCGCTGTGGCTGACGTCGCAGGTTGCATTGCGCGGGCCTTCGGCCTGGCTCTTCCACCGGGAAACCGCAGCCGCGGGCATCCTGTCATGGCTAGGGTGCCACTGGATTGACCTGATCTTCCACCTGCTGGGTCCGGCGCGCTCCGTGACGGCGCGCATCGCGACCCTGTCCGGCGAGGACATCGACGTCGAGGACACGGCGGTGGTCACCCTGGAGCTGCAGTCTGGGGCCATCGGTTGCCTGCGCGCGGGGTACATCCACAAGCCCTTCCTGGGCTACGACGACAGCGACCTGTCGGTGAGTTTCGAGGGCAGTCTGGGGTCTCTCTACTGGCCGGTTAAGGGCGAGAACGGCTACCGCCTGCGCACCGGGCACCCGGATTACGAGGGTCTCGCGCGGCGGTGGGTGCGGTTCGAGCGGTCCTCCGACCCACAGAGCCCCGGTTACTCGTACGCGTTCCTGGATGCGTTTCTCGAGGCCGCGCGCAACCGCACCGCGCCGCCTGCCACCGCCCTGGATGCCCTGCGGGTACTGCAGGTTGTGGAGGCCGCGCGGCGGTCTTCGGACGAGGGAGTGCGTGTGGAAGTGTGAGGGGGCAAGTCGGCGATGCCTGCCAATTGGCATCAGCCGTCGCCGAGACTGTCGAAAAGGCGCCCGGTCTGCAATCATCTCAGCCCTCGGCGAACTTGTGGGAGCGGGCTTGCCCGCGACTGCCTTTGCCTTCTCCGGTTCACGTCCACGACATTCGCGGGCAAGCCCGCTCCAACAATGGCGCGGAAAGTATGCGCCAATGCGACCGCCCGCGCCACGCGCCGCAGCTCAAGGACCCGCGGCACGCTCCCCTTTGCACTTGCGATTGGCCTGCCCCGCTGGTATCATGAGCCGCGACAAGTGACATTCTCCGACAGGGAGCATCAGGATTGTGGCTGACAGACCACGGGTTGCGCTGATCCAGTTCCCCGGTTCAAATTGCGAGTGGGAGACAGTGCGGGCGGCCGAAGCAGGCGGGCTCGCCTGCGACGTGTTCCGCTGGAATCGGGATGTCGCCCTGCTCGCCGAGTACGACGGCTACATCATCGGGGGCGGGTTCTCGTACCAGGACCGGGTCCGCAGCGGCGCGATTGCCGCGAAGGAGCCCATCGTCAAGCGGGTTTTCAGCGAAGTCATGGACAAGGGCAAGCCCTGTCTGGGCATCTGCAATGGCGCGCAGGTGTTGGTGGAAGCGGGGATGATCCCGGGCATCACTCCGGGGGATGTGGAGATGGCGCTGGCGCCGAATTTCCACGACCCGGGTGGCCGGATCGCTGGATTTTGCTGCCGATGGGTCTACCTGCGGCACTCCAGCGGCTCGTGCAAACTGACAGCGCGGATGCCCGTGGGCCAGGTCTGGCCGGTACCCATCGCCCACGGTGAGGGCCGCTTCACCACGCGCATCGAGGGCCTGCTGGACAAGCTGCGCGAGAACGATCAGATCGTCTTCCAGTACTGTGACGCCGAAGGCACGCTGGACGAGAGCCGCGCGGTTAACCCCAACGGCGCGCTGGCCAATATCGCGGGCCTGTGCAACCCGGAGGGCAACGTGATGGCGCTCATGCCCCACCCGGAGCGCGCCAGTTTCCTGCGACAAGTGCCGGGTGAACTGGGCGGGGAATGGGCAGCGGCGAAGAACGGCGCCTGGGGCGACGCGGCGGCGGCAGAAGCGCCTGGCCCGGGTCTTGCGGTATTCGAGTCCATGCGCGACCTGCTTGCGGCGGTTCCTGCCTGACGCGGCGCGTTCACACCCGATACGAGGTTTTCCCACCATGGAGCACGTGGAGTTGCTGGTCAGGCTGAAGATCCCGGATGTCACGGCTCTCACCGCCGCGGGCGCCCTGCGACGGCGCATGGGCTACGGCGAGACGCTGAAGAGTCTGAAGCGCGCGGACTACTACCGGTTCGAAGTTGACGCGCCGGACGCGCAGTCCGCCATCGCTCTGGTGTCGGAAATCGCCGAGAAGACGAACTTGTTCGTGAACCCGAACAAGCATGTGTTCGAGGTGCGCGCGGGCGGACATGAGGCGGCGCAATCCACGGGCACACAGGTGGCTCACGTGCTTGTGACCGACCCCGGCGACGGTTCAGCGGAAGGTGCGCTTGCGGCGCTGTCAGGACGGCTCGGATATGGCGACCGGGTGCGCGGGTTGCTCAAAGGCGTGCTGTGGACGCTGGAACTGGACGCGCCTGACGCCCAGGCAGCGCGAAAGATGGCGGAGGAGATCGCCATTACGCGCCGACGCGAGCAGGGCCTTCTGATGAACCCGCATTTCCAGGAGTGCGAGGTCTGGTAGAGGTCGATTCGGCACAGGTTTTCCGGGCGCAGTCCTTCTGATTGTGGGGGCTGCGCCTGTTGGTTTGTGGGGGGCGCTGGTCCGGGAACCGCATACGTTCAGCGAGCTTGTTGGAGCGGGCTTGCCCGCGAAGTCGTGGGCCGTTTCAGTGGAAGGCGGTCGCAACCGGGCCGGATCGGTCCGGCGCTCCGTGCCGGAGCGCTTCCCTATGGGACTCCACGGGACCGCAGACGGCAGCCGATGCCCCTCAAGCGCTCCACGAATCAGCCCGAAGTAACAGACACGGAAACCTTCCGAGAAGGTGGAGGCGCAACGTGTCCCGGTTCCTCATTGTCCGCACCTCATGGCCAGTGGTTCTCTTTCTCCTTGCGACGCTTGAGCCGTCAGATGCCGCGGTCTCGTGCCTGATCACCACTGAACGGCCCGCGCGGACCTTCTACCTGGGCGAGCGTCCCGTGCTCAATGTCCACGCGAACTGCGCATCCATGGAAGTGCCGTACGAGGTGGGCGACTACGACGGCAGTGTGGTGGCG
>JAGPGE010000697.1 GCA_018056145.1 Armatimonadota bacterium | reverse complement strand
GCTGGAACTATGCCGGCAGATCAGCGGGTTCCCCAGGCATCTGAGCGTGCATGTTGGTGGGCTGCTCATCGGCGCGCAGCCACTGACGGACATGGTTTCGCTGGCGCCGGCGAACAAGGGGATCGTGATCTGCGAGTTCGACAAAGATGACGTGGAGGCTCTGGGGCTGGTGAAGATGGACATTCTCGGTCTGCGCACCCACACGGCGATCAGCGACTGCCTGGACTTGATCGAGAAACGCACCGGGCACAGGATCGATCTGGACAGGATCCCGCTTGATGATGAGGCGACCTTCGAGCTTCTGCGGTCCACCCGAACGGTGGGGCTGTTCCAGCTTGAGAGCCCCGGGCAGAGGAATCTTCTGGGGCGCGCGCAGCCGCGAGAATTCGAAGAGGTGATTGCGAACATCTCGCTATTCCGGCCCGGGCCGGTGCAGTCGGATATGATCAGCCCGTACCTGCGCCGCAAGCACGGGCTGGAGCCGGTGAAGTACCTGCATCCCGCGCTGGAACCGATCATGAAGCGCACTTACGGGGTGCTGATTTACCAGGAACAGGTGCTGGAGATCGCGGCGGCGATCGCGGGATTCAGCCTGGGTGAGGCGGACAAGCTGCGGCGGCTGATGACCTCGGACCGGTCGATGGATGAGATGCTGGAACTGGGGGAGAGTTTCATCCGCAGCGCCGTGGAACGCGGGGTAGCGCGGCAGGTGGCAGAGGAATTGTTCCGCATCGTCTCGGGGTTTGCAGCTTATGGGTTCTGCAAGGCGCACGCCGCGTGTTTCGCGAAAATCGCGTACCAGACCGCGTGGCTCAAGACGCATTATCCGGCGGAATTTCTGGCGGGAATCCTGTCGGCCCAGCCGATGGGGTTCTATTCGCCGCGCACCGTGGCCAGTGAAGCGACGCGGCTGGGGTGCAGGATTCTGCCGCCCTGCGTGAACCACAGCGAGGATGTTTTCACCGTAGAGGACGGCAATATCCGGGTGGGCTTGCGGCTGTTGCGAGGGATGAGCGCGGCGGCGATGCGGTCGATACTCGAGGCGCGACGGCGAGACGGGCTCTTCAAATCATTGCGGGATTTCTGCGAGCGCACCCGGGTTCCGCGGCCCGTACTGGAGAACCTGATCCTGGTGCGCGCGTTCGAGTTCACCGGGTATTCGGAGCAGGAATTGCTCTGGCTGCTGGCGAGCCTCCCGGCGCACATTGCCCCGCCGAAACGGCTGGGGAAACAGGCTGAGGCCGAGGTGATGGACGGCGCGGCCATGGATGATGCGCTGCAGGACGAACCGGAAGATGACGGGGTTCCGGTTCCGCTGCAGCTTGAGTTCGAGACTCCGGAGACGATACTCGCATCCCTGCCTGAGTTGGATAAGGTCAGTGAAGTGGGGCGGGTGGCGCTGGATCTGAATATCGCATCCGTGAGCACTACGTGCAATCCCTTCAGCTTCTGGCGCGAGCGCATGGATGCTCTCGGCGTGATTCCGAGCGTGAAGCTGTATGAGCACAAGCACGGGGATCGGGTGCGTGTGGCGGGGATTGTGATCGCCCGGGCGAGACCGCCCACACGCAGCGGGAAGACCGCGATTTTCATCAGCCTGGAGGACGAGTTCGGGCTGGTGGATGTAGCGGTGTTCGAAGACTGTTACCAGCGTTGCGGGCCGGCCCTGTATTCGAGCCCGGTGCTTTGCGTGGAGGGGACATTGACGCGGCTGGGCCTGCTGGACATTTCGGTGACGGCGCGGAATGTGATCGGTCTGGGAAGCTGGCGGGATTTCGAGCGACCGAACCGCCCGCGCGGAGAGCAGTTCCTCCGGCTGGAAAACAAGCTGATGGAACGGTGGGAACCGTCGCCGAACCCGCGAGTGGGGGAGAGGAGGGGGTGACGCTCGCGCCCACTGCGACAACTTCAGCGCCCGGCGGGAGGCGGCGGCGGACGCGACGGCGAATGGCATGCGCATTGAGATGTCGCTGAGCACGCTGACTTCGGAAGGTGATGGACATGAAGCTCGGATTCATCGGGATGGGGATCATGGGTGCGCCGATGGCGCGCAATCTGCTCAAGGCCGGGTTCGATGTGACTGTCTGGAACCGGACCGCTGCGAAATGCGAGCCGCTGCGCGACGCAGGGGCAACGGTTGCGGCGGACCTGGGGGAGCTTGCGCGGACGGTGGACATCATCTTCATCTGCGTGAGTGACACGCCGGATGTTGGCGCGGTGCTGTTCGGGCCCGATGGGCTGGCAAACGACCTGCGCTGCGGGCAGATCGTTGTGGACATGAGCACGATCTCGCCTGCCGCCACTGAGGACTTCGCGGCGCGACTGGGTGACAGTGAAGTGGCGATGCTGGATGCTCCGGTTTCCGGCGGCGAGAAGGGTGCGATCGAGGGAACGCTGACCATCATGTGCGGCGGCGATGAGGCGGTGTTCGAGACAGTGAGGCCGTATTTCGAAGCGATGGGCAGGAACATTGTTCACTGCGGCTCCACGGGAAACGGGCAGAGGGTGAAGGCGGTGAACCAGGTGATCTGCGCCCTGAACATTCTCGCGGTGAGCGAGGGCATGCTACTCGCGAAGCGGGCCGGTCTCGACCTGCAGACCGCATTCGACGTGGTGTCAAGCGGCGCGGCGGCAAGCTGGATGCTCACCAATCTCGGTCCGAAGATGATCGCGGACGACTGGGCTCCCGGGTTCATGATCCGGTTGCAGGCAAAGGACCTGCGGATTGCGCTGGAGACCATGCGGGAGGTTGGCATGGAGCCTGAAGGGACAGCACTGACGGAAAGGCTGTTCTCGGAGGCCGTTGGGGAGTACGGAGACAATGGGACCCAGGGGCTGGTGCGCTTGCTCGGGTGGGAGGAGTAGGTAGGAACCCGGCCTCATCCCCTGCCCCTTCTCCGTCGCGGTGAGGCTGCTTAGGATGAGGGGAAGGCGAAGGCGGACAGAGAACGGCCGGCGCGGTACGAGCCCGCGCCCTACAGACGGCGGACGTCAGATGCGAAGGCCGGGCCGTATAGTGCCCCTTCCGGAAGGCAAAGGCGGCCGGGGCGGCAAGGTGACCGCGAGCGATCACCGGGTGCGAGCCCCCGCACTACAGACGGCGAGGCCGGCGGTGACGGCAGTCAGCGAGACAGCCTCTCGATCTCCTCTGCCACTGCATTGCGGGCGGCGTCGAGCTTCGCGGCGTCAGTTTCATACGATGCGACGTCGAGCACCAGTTGTGAACTGAAGGCGCGCATTCTCTCGAGGGACCAGGCCTGCGGGTCGTCGACGCCCTGGTCCCGGGCCTGCTTTGCGTACAGATCGCGCAGGATGCGAAGGTATTCGAAGTCGTCGATGCCCTTCCGCAAGAGCTTCAGGCGCAGGCATGGAATCGGTTTGGCCGGGACCGGCGGGTCCTCGCG
>JAGPGE010000696.1 GCA_018056145.1 Armatimonadota bacterium | reverse complement strand
GTGTAGGGCCGGGTCATGGCCGCTGGGCAGTTGAGTTCCGGCGTCAGCCCACGAATGTACAGGATGGTATTGCGGAACACTTCGTCATGCTCGCGCTGCCGGTCCCAGTCGATGACCTGCTCAGGCTGGCCCTCAATGCGCAGAATCGTGGGGCCGCTCATGGACCACTCCGCCATGCCCTTCGTGCCGTAGACCTTGCTCAACGGGCCGATGTTCTCCCAGCCCGCGAGGGTGACGAGGTAGGTGATGTCCACGCCGCCGGCCGTCTCCACCTTGACCGCTCCCAGGTCCGAGCTCTCGATGGGGTGAGCATGGTACATCTCGCCGCGCACCCGCACCGGGTCGTCGGCACGCAGCCACCGCGGGCTGGCCCAGTACAGGGCGTTGAACAGGTAATGCGCCAGGGCGTTCTGAGTCGGCCCATCCAGGCAGTACTTACCCTGCCAGATGAGCTTGCCCGCCCAGTCATTGCGGTGATAGTACGAGTCCTTGCGCACCCAGGTCGCCATGACCTCGATGTGCTCGATCTCCCCAAGCTTCCCGTCGCAGACCGCCTGCTTCAGCGCCCGGACCGTGTTCTTCGACTGGTTCTGGAATCCGATGCAGCACACCTTGCCGGTGCGCTCGGAAGTCTCGATCATCGCGTCCAGTTGCTCGATAGTCGCAGCGGGGGGTTTCTCGCACAGCACGTGGTAGCCGGCCTCCATGGCCATGACCGAGGTCTCGCCGTGGTCGGGAATGGCCACCGGAAGCGCAACCAGTTCGGTATTGCCCTTTTCGGCTTCCAGCATCTCCGGGTATGAGGTATAGACCGTCACGCCCCGGCTCTTGTAGTTCGCCACGGCCTCGGCGTACTTGTCCGGGCTGCGCACCACGGCGCACGACAGGATCGCCAGGCCCTCCTCCACCATGCGCTGGATGGACCCGGAATGACTCTGGGCGAAATTGGATACCCCTACCAGGCAGATGCGAACCGGATCGGAAAGCGGGCCGGGCATTGTCTCACATCCCTCGAGAGCAACCGTATGAGCATTTCGGGAATGCGCCGCGGCGTGCTCTTGCAGGAAGCGGAGGCCGCGGCACCGAAAGGATACCCCTCCGTGAGGGATACTGCAAGGGCGCGGGAGGGCTTTTCGGTGGCATACGACGGTTACCCCGAAGGTTACGCGGCCAATCTTCGACTGGAGCTGGAGGCTGCCGAGCCGGTGCTTTGGGAGGGCCGTCCGGTGAGGCGCGGGTTCCGCCTCAAGCTCGGGCCCACCAGTTGCATGGGCGTGCCCTTCCTGGCCTTCTCTCTCTTCTGGACAGGCATGGCCTTCTACATGACGCGCCAGGTGCCTGCCGGAGACGACCTCGGTGGCATTATGCGCACCGTCTTCCCGCTCTTCGGCGTACCGTTCATAGTCGTGGGCTTTGGACTCTGTTTCGGTCCGTCAATTATCGCCACCGCAGGCCTGAAGAACGCCGAGTATCTGGTCACCGACAAGCGCGTGCTGGTGCGTGGCGGCGCGAGCAAGATCACCGTCACCCACGCGCCGCTTGCGGATGTGACCAGCGTGACCTCCAGCGGCGGTGCGGTGGGCTCAGTGACGCTGGCCTTCGCATCTCCCCCATCCAGCCGCCTCGCCGATGGCAAGCCCGCCATCAACACCGATAAGACGCTGGTCTTTGACAGCATCCCGAACCCTTCGCAGGTGAGGGTGCTGGTGGAGGATGCGGTGAGAAGGGCGAAGGAGGGGAAGGGGAAGTGAGGGCTGGGCAGCGAAGCGCAACCGGTCCATCGCCCGTTGACAACCTTCTCCCAGCCGCCTACCTTCTCTTGTGCGAGGTGCCTCACCAAACGCCTGTCAGGATGTGATCCAGAATGCAATTGCGCCGGCTCGGACACACAGACATTTTGGTCTCCGCCGTGGGGATGGGCTGCTGGGCAATCGTCGGCGATTCTACGTGGGGAAGCCAGGATGACTCCGACACATTCGACGCCATCCGCGCCGCAATGAACGCCGGGATCAACTTCTTCGACACTGCCGAAGCCTACGGAGACGGCTATTCCGAGGAGTTGCTCGCGAAAGCCTTCAAGGGCATCCGTGACCGCGTGGTGATCGCGTCCAAGGCATCACCCAATCATCACGCTCCCGCCGATCTGAAGAGGGCCTGCGAAGACAGCCTGCGCCGTCTGAACACCGACTACATCGACCTGTACCAGCTTCACTGGCCCTCGCGCGCGGTGGGGTTCGACGAGACCTGGGCGATGATGGAGCAGCTCATCCGCGAGGGCAAGGTGCGGGTGGCGGGAGTCTCCAACTTCGGCGCCGAAGACCTGTCGGCGCTGCTGGAGATTGGCAAGCCCGCTTCGAACCAGCTCTGCTACAACCTGCTGTTCCGGGCCATCGAGTTCGAGATCCAGCCCCTGTGCGCGGAGAATGAGGTCAGCATCATCTGCTACTCCCCCATTATGCAGGGGCTGCTGACGGGCAAGTTCGCCTCGCCGGATGATGTGCCCGAGGGCCGGGCGCGCACAAGGCACTTCTCCAAGGACCGGCCCCAGGCGCGGCACTCCGAAGAGGGCGCTGAAGCGGAGACCTTCGCGGCCCTTGACCGCATCCGGGACATCAGCCGCGAGATCGGCGCGGAGATGGTGGATGTTGCGCTGGCGTGGCTTCTTCATCGCCCGGCGGTGGCCACGGTGATCTCTGGCATCCGCAATGCGAAACAGGCTACCGAGAACGCCCGGGCCGCGGCGCTGGAGCTGGACCCGGAGACCGTCGAGGAGCTTACCCGCGCCACAGACGCACTCAAGGAGAAGCTGGGCGCGAATGCAGACATGTGGCAGACCCAGTCGCGGATACGCTGACAAGCACAAACCCCTTGCGTCATGCCATGCCCCGTGCTTCAATAGCCGCCGTTGCCGTGCCAGTACACTCAACCGAAAGCTGAGGCTTCCCATGTCTGATAAAGTGCGCCTTGCCATCGTTGGAACCGGCGGCATCGCCAAAGCCCACCTGGGCGGGTACAAGACCCTCCTGGATGCCGGGTACGACCAGTTCGAGATCGCCGGCCTGTGCGACACCAATGAGGGTCGCCGCAGCGAGTACGCCGCCCTCGTGAAGGAGTACTTCGGCCTGGAGCCCGCGCAGTATTCCAGCGTCGAGGAAATGTGCGAGAAGGCCGGGGACATACAGGCCGCTGATATCTGCACCCCCCACGCTTTCCATCACACTGCCGCGATCCCGTGTCTTGAGGCGGGCATTGACGTCATGGTGGAGAAGCCCTGCGGAATCACGATCAAGGCCAGCGACAGGATCATAGAAGCGGCGCAGAAGAAGAACTGCATCGTCGCGGTTGCCGAACAGGTGCGCCGCGGCCTGAAGGCGCGCTGCATGGACTGGGCGGTCAATGAGCAGAAGATGATCGGCGAC
>JAGPGE010000695.1 GCA_018056145.1 Armatimonadota bacterium | reverse complement strand
CCGCATGGTGTTCCGTGATAGAGACGGCAGCGCTGTGGCGAGTGCTGAGGCCGAAGCGCCGCCGTCGATCCCGGAAGGTCTGCATGAAGCGCTGCCCGACTCGCGCTTCTTCATCAAGGGTGACGGCGAGGCGAAGGCGGCCGTAACCACTCGCGTCAGCAATGTTGGGCTGATGATCCGGAAGTTCCATCAGAAGTTCGGCGGACGGCTCG
Source organism: Armatimonadota bacterium (assembly GCA_018056145.1). Taxonomy (GTDB): domain Bacteria; phylum Armatimonadota; class Zipacnadia; order Zipacnadales; family JABUFB01; genus JABUFB01. Next base: position 3,214 of record JAGPGE010000695.1, on the reverse strand, counting down.
TCGCCGGCGAAGGTCGCAGCAGCATCAGCCTTTTCTACAACGACACAACGAAAGCGCCGAAGCAGTATGACCTGCGGCGCGTCGGTGAACGCACCGCTCTCATCACCCGAGACGGCAAGCCGGTGGGCGTCTTCAGCGCAGCACCGGATGAGCTCGCGCTGCCGTGGCTGGTAACGGACGCAGCGTGCATCATGGTTCTGGGATCAGAACTGTACGTCGTCGATGCGACGCATCTCGCGATGATGGATGTGCGGACCGACCGACCGGTATCCTTCCGGCTCAACCTTGATCAGGGGTTCGGGCTGGTTCACGCGGACCGGGACACCACGGTGCGCCTGCCCATGGGCGATGAGTACCAGCTTCCGCGCGGTGATGTGGACTTCGATGTCACTCAGCTTGGCGACACCAGCGCTCTGCGTGCGCTGAAGGAGATCCCGGCGGCTGTTGCGGCACGACTTGCGCCTCAGCCGGCGCCCGCGTCTGCTGAGCCGCGGGTACCGGCCCTGGCTCAGACCTGGAAGATGGGGCCGGTGGAGCAGGACGGCGCCCCCGCCCCTGTGATGAAGCTGCGCGCCGTGGACCTTGACGCGGACGGGACAGATGAGCTTCTGGCACTCATTGGCCGATCGGTTCACTGCCTGGACCAGTCCGGCGCGACCCGCTGGAGTTTCGAGACAGCGGGGACGCTCCGGGCCGTGAGTGTTGGGAATATCATCGGCGACGCGCGGCCCGAGGTGCTCATCGGGGGAGACGATGAAACGCTGTACGTCCTGGACACGCAGGGCGTGGAGCTGGCCCGGAAGGCAATCACGGCTCCCCTGCGTGTGGGCACCAGCAGCGTGCGGCAGCCGCAAGTGGCAAGCCTCTGTGCGGGCGACGTGGACGCGGATGGACGAATGGACGTGTTCGTCGGCACGCGCAACGGCAACATACTGCGCTTGACTCATGACCTGCAGGAGGTCTGGGCCTTCAACCAGGTGGAGCATGGGACCCGCGAGATGGTTCTGCTGGACATTGATCCTGCGCCGGGAGTAGAAGTTCTCGCGGGGAACAAGTACGGCGCGGTGGAGATCCTCACCGCCGCCGGGAAGCCCCTAGCGGGGGTGCACTCGGAACTCGGTGACGTGGAGATGGCCGTCGGCGATCTGGACGGAGACGGAAGGCTAGAGATCGCCAACGGATCGTCAACGGGCGCGTTCACGTGCCGCACCCACGGCGGTCCCACGCTCTTCGAGTTCCCGAACTACGGCTACGGAGCGATGGACGTGCTGATCAGCCCGCTGGGTGAGGACCCGTCGCCACGGGTGGTCATCGCCAGCGAGACCGGGTATATTTATGCGCTGGATCGGGCAGGCTCAGTGGTTCACCAGGTCAACCTTGGCGCGCCGGTGTTGTGCGTGTCCAGGACGGACGCAGTCCCGGGCGCCCGATTGGTCGCCGGGTGCAGAGATGGCTCGGTCTGCGCCCTGGACAGCAACCTGCACGTGGTGGGGTGCAGCCAGTTCGGCTCACCGGTGGAGTACATCGCGCCGCTTGCAGGGCCGGCGAGCAGGCCATTAGTCGCCATCGGCGGCGGCGCGATAGTGGCGGCCATCGCCGGCGCGGACTGACCCTCAGCAACGCAGCCATGGGCTGCACGCCGTGATCAAGGCGTGCCGATAGCGAGAGCAAACGCACAAACATCACAGCGGAGGACGGGATGGGCAGCTACGGATTCGGCGTCATCGGGTGCGGTGTGATCTCCGACACTCACATCAAGGCGATCAGAGAACTAGACAACGCACACCTTGTGGCGGTCTGTGACACAAGGCGGGACGCGGCGCAGGCCAAAGCCAGGAAATGGGACTGCGCGTGGTACACGGAACTCGACCAGCTGCTTGCAAGGGATGACATCCACGTGGTGAACGTGGTTGTCCCGAGCGGGCTGCACGCGCGCCTGGGCATTCAGGCGGCGAACGCCGGGAAGCACGTCATCTGCACCAAGCCCATAGACATTACCCTCGAGGCCATTGACGCGCTTATCGCCGCGGGCGAGCGCAACGGGGTGCTGATCGGCGCGACCCACCAGTGCCGGGACTACCGCATCTACCGGCGCGTCAAGCAGGCAGTTGACGACGGGCTGCTCGGGCGGCTTCTCTACGGAAACGTCCGGGTGCCGTGGTATCGCAGCGATGAGTACTACTCTGACGGCTGGCACGGAACGCGGGCTCTGGACGGCGGCGGCGCACTGATGAACCAGTCGATCCACTACATCGACCTGCTTCTGTGGATGATGGGCGAGGTGGAGGCGGTCTGCGGGTTCGCGGGAGCACTGGATCATGACATCGAGGTCGAAGACTGCGCAACGGCGGCGCTGCTTTTCCGCAGTGGCGCCCAGGGGATGATCCAGGGCACGACCTGCACCTATCGGGGCTATGAGGCGCGCCTTGGGCTCCACGGTACCCGGGGCAATGTAGTGATCGTCGGTGATGAACTGCAGTTGTGGGATGTGGAGGGCGATGAGATCGTCCATAATCCTTCCGCCGGCCACACTGGAGGAGCGGCGGATCCGAAGATGGGCATGGTCGGTGAGGCAGTCGCAGCACATGCGAAACAGATCGGGGATCTCCTGCGCGCTGTTGAGGAAGGCAGCCAACCCGAACTGAACGCGCGCGAGGCCAGGCGGGCCGTTGAGGCTATCCTCGCTGTTTACAGGGCCAGCGAGAGCCGCAACTATGTGACATTGCCGCTGTAGCCTTGCCGGGGCCAAGGAGCATCGGTGGTGGGGTATGGATGTCGGCCCCGTGTGTGGCCGGCGTCGGTTTGCGTGGTGTTGAGGCCGGGCCGTGTGCCGTCAGGCTCCGGGAAGAGCGGGAAAGACCCGGAGGGCGGCCGGTCCGGGTGCGCGGGGAACGGCCTGTCGCCCCCCTTCGGGGGCTCATTGCGCAGTGTGGGGCGGGAATCCAGGGGCTTCCGCCCCTGGCTATAGGCTGCCGCCCGCTTCGCGGGCTGTAAGGCAACGGCTCGGGTCCCGTGCCTGCGGTGTTGAGGCCGGGCCGTGTGTCGTCAGGCTCCGGCAGGAGCCGTCCGCCTATAGCCCCCGGCGGAAGCCGGGGGATTCCGGCCCCGTGAAGGGCGGCCAAGCCCCGAAGGGGCGGCCGGTCCGGGTGCGCGGGGGACGGCCTGTCGCCCCCTTCGGGGGCTCATGGCGCGGTGTGGGGCGGGAATCCAGGGG
>JAGPGE010000694.1 GCA_018056145.1 Armatimonadota bacterium | reverse complement strand
CGGATCAGGCGCACCGTGGAGCTTTCCCGTTCGTACTCCGGGAATGGGTGCGCCTCATACTGGCGGTACTTGGTGCCCTGGGCCATCTTCCACAGGTCCCACTGCCCGCAGTCATTCACGGTGCGGATTGCTCCCGCGTCGCAGACCACCTCGTACTGCGCCCAGAGCGGGGTGTTCATCAGGTATCCCGTCACGCCATTAGCGAACTGGATCACCGCGGTACCGCCCAGGTCATCGTCGCTGCGCGTCGCCTTCGGGTCTAGGTCCCCGGCGATGTTCCCCTGCACCCACTCCACCGGAGCGTCGTCGGCGAAGTACAGAATCATGTCGATGAAATGGCTGGCGCTGTGCAGCAATGAGCCGCAACTGTAACTGATGACGCTGTTGACGGCGCCGATTTCCCCGTCGTCGATGAGCTGCTTCGCCCGGTTCGCCCCGGAGTTCCAACGGCGCAATGTGCCCATGTTGAACTTCGCGCCATTGCGCTCAACAGCTTCCACCACCCGGTCGGCCTCCTCCAAGGAGCACGCGAAAGCCTTCTCGCAGTAGATGCCCCGCGCACCGTTTTCGGCCGCGAACACCGTAATCTCGGCATGCGTTGTGCCGGGCGTAGTGACGCTCACGATGTCCGGCCTATCGGTGACGATCATCTCGCGGTAGTCGGTGTATGCGCGGGGAATGCCATACCGCTGCTGCAGACTCGCCGTCTTCGCCGGGTCGAGATCGGCGATTGCCGCGAGTTCAATTTCCGGGAACTCGGCATATCCCGCGGCATGGGAATACGGGAGCATCCAGTCCAGTTCGCCCCGCACCTCATCGTCGATGGTTCCAGCCATGCGCCCGGCCCCGACGATCACGGCCTTAAGCTTGCCCATTCGCGGGCCTCCGGTGGTGTTGGTGGTGCTGCATGCGGTCGCGCGTTGGCGGCTCTCGGTTGCGTGGGGCCTCCCGCGCTGGACAGCACGCACACCCCACGGCTCGCATTTTCAGTCGGCGCCTTCCATCACACTGGCGCGCCAGGTATGGTGGTGGCCTGTGTCATAGTCCTCACGCAGGCGGACGTCGGATTCGGTGAGCTCGCCCGGGCCGGACGGCCCCGGATCATCCTGCGCCCGACGGATCTCCCACCAGCACATGCCCGCGTGGTTGTGGTCGTGGTGGATCACGAACCCCGCTTCATCCATGATGGGCTTGATCCAGCCCATGCAGTGGTCGCAGTAGTCGTGGTAGTAGGCGTACCCATGTTCCAGGTTATAGCCCTTGGACGGGCAGGCGTACATGTCGATGCGGTAATAGCCCGCGTCTTCGTCATAGCAGCAAGTGTAGCCGGCCTCCTCCTCAGCGAGAGTGTGCCCCCAGTACTCCACCATGCCCGCGATGCCCTTCGGGATGATGAGTTCCCGTGCGTGGGTCTGGGAATCGCGACAGATCGCTTCCTCCCAATACTTGCGCACCGCCTGCTCGCCGTAGTTGCGCCGCAGCCATTCGAAAGTCCAGTCGTAGTACCCGCAGAACTCGGAGCACCCGATCACGGTCGTTCCTCCCGGTCTCGATCCCGTCAGTCGGCTACTGCCGCGACGCGAAGGTTTGTCATGCCCGACAGCTGCTGCCGGGCCTGGGCCATCTCAGCGGCGGGAGCGATCAGGGCGATCTGCCCGCCTGCTCCGGGGGCGAAATCCAGCCCCCTGCCCAGTGCGACTGCCGCCGAATCCGCCAGCCCCGGCGTCACGCGCATGACCTGTAGCCCGGCTTCGCCTGCCACTGCCCCCAGCCAGACCTCCTCGCATTGGTGCGGCAGAACCAGGATTCGCCGGGAAGCCCGCAAGTCCTTGCCGTCCAGGGCGCAGATGCCGAAATACCCGCTCGCCTCGGCGAGGAGCACGTCTCCGATGCTCACCGCGCCCTGGCTTTCGGCGGCGATGATCTCACCCTGCGCGCCGGTGATTACGAATGCGCTTCCGCCCTGTGACAGTTCGAGGGTCACGCCCGCCGCCGGGAGGGTGATGCGCAGCCGGTCCTCAGCCCCGCCGGTGCGGGCAACCATGTACACCCTTCCACCGCCGGCAGTGGGCACCGATTGCGCCCGGACCGGGGCATCGGCGGGCTCGATGGCGATGGGCTCGATCCCCGCCACTTCCAGCGCCCGGGCATACAGGCCGGCCAGACTGCCGGAACCGCGCAACTCAGCCGGGTAGGGCGCGAAGAGCACCTTGCCCTGACCCGCTGCGCCCTCAATCACGTCGCGCTCCCACGCCTGATCCGGGGTCTCGAAGGGCTTAACCGGCTCTTCGGCGGGCAGGCCAAGGGCGGCGTAACGCTCGGAGCGTGTGGGCTTGCGTGTGCGGTCGAAGCCGATGCCTCCGGTGAAGCACAGGGTCCCGCCTGCCTCCACCCACTGCCGCACCGTCTCGAAAGTGGCGTCATCCGGGCAGTACGGCACGGGCCAGAAGATCACCCGCGCGGACTCGGGCAGGCCTTCGATGTCCTCCTCATTGATGACTCCGAAGTCCACGCGCCGGTCCAGCAACCCGGCCACGCAGTTCTGCAGCGCACCATGCAGATCGTTGAAGCGCGGGCCGATGCGGTGGCTGTCGGGCGCGAGGATGAACACGCTTGGCGACTCGTACTTCAGTTCGCTCGTGGTCAGAAGCAGGCTGGCCTGCTGCAACGTGTTCAGCCAGGGCTTCGCGAGGTTCGTCCCGTGGTGCATGAGCCCCCAGGGGAAGACGCATTCGTCGAAGTCCTTCCAGTCCCAGTTCGCCATGAACGCAGCGCCCATCCCGGCGGCGTAGTGGATGTACGACTGGAACCGCTGCACCGAGGCCTCCACCGGCACCCCGTAGTTGCCGTTGACCCGGGCGTCGTGGGCTTCCTGCGCCCCGAACTCGCCCAGACTGAAGCCCTTGCCCGCGAACCGCCGGTCAATGGGCTTCAACTCAAGCTGCATGCGGTCGGTGGAGCCGTAGTAGTGCATGTTCGAGAAGTCCGTGTGCCGCACGCCCAGGATCTTGTCCGCAGGCGGCATGCTGGGCAGATAACCCACGCAGACAATGGCATCTGGGTCGCCCTCGCGTATCCCGTCCACGTTCACCTTCACCCAGCGATTCAGCAACTCGGTTTCGAACCGCTTGCGGTCGGCCGCCCGCACATCAGCCCACTCACCGGTGGCCTTGCCGATGGGCACATTGGGCAGGTCGGCCTCGGGCGGGCTGATGGTCCAGGCCGCGCGCAGGGCCTCGCTGGACCCGTACCGCTCCTGCAGGAAAGCATTCCACAGAGCCACCACATCCGGGCGGTCGGGCACATCGACCGACGGCTCATTCTGCACGTCGTAGAAGATCCCCGGCACGCTCTTGTAGCGCTCGGTCCAGAAGCGGTTCCAATCGCGCTGGGAGGCCAATTCCTGGTCGGTGAGGGTAACGCCCATCCAGTCG
>JAGPGE010000693.1 GCA_018056145.1 Armatimonadota bacterium | reverse complement strand
CCGATGTGTTCGAACTCCTCGGGATTGGTCATCATCCGCGAGACCTGATCGGGGTGCGGGTTGATCAGGATCCCGTCAGGCCCCGAGGCATCGGGGTTGTTGTGGTCCGTGTCGATGAAGAGGAATTGGACGAACGGCAGGCGGCTGACGTCTCCGTAGCGCCACTCCAGACGCTCGCGGAGCATCCTTGCCACGGATGTCCCCGTGCCGCCGAGAGCGATGACGAAGACCGGGTTGAAGGTCGTAGGCATGCTCTGCATACCCCCAGAAACGAAGACAGGTGCGGTTGACGCGTCCGGCAGTTCAGTTACGGCAGGGTTCTCAGACTACCACGCCGTATCTATCTTCCTCGGCCGGGGCCAGATGGCCCACATCAAAATCAGATGCAGGATGACCACGGACATCAGCAGGATGAAGTCGCCGATGACGCCGGAAGTCGGGCCGGGACTGTATCGCCACCAGACGAAGTACTCCTTGAGGTCTGGGAACACGAACAGCACGCCGATGGCGAACACGATGATGCCGTAGGTATATGCCAGCCGAATCGACAGTCCCGCGGCAAGTGCGCACAAGCCGTAGAACACCCAGTAGATGAACAGGGACAGGAGCCAGCAGCCCACCCCCGCGGCAACGAGCAAGCCGAGGTCACGGGGCTGCCGGATCAGTGCGAACAGGTAGAGGATGTTTTCCAAGACGCGTCCCTCCCCGCGTTGGGCGCTGCGGTCAGGCTGGTTTGGGTTTTCATCCGACGATACAGCCGATGAGCACGATCAGGGCCGTAATCATGCCGATGATCGGCCCGGTATTGGTGGAGAAGAAGTCGGCTGCGTGAACATCCAGGGACTGCTCACCCGGCACGCCGTCAATCGCAATACGCAGGGTGACCGGCTTGCCCAGGGGCACGGTGAGTTCCGTGCGTCCGTCGTTCAGTCGCACCCCGCGCCGCGCTGTGACCAGGATCTGCGGCCCTTTGCCCTCGAAGGCCACCAGCGGCCGGTCGTCCAGGCCGGGCACGGGCAGGAAAACCACCCCGCGCGGGCTGATCCCCCGACCGGACTGCACAACGATGCGCCCTCCGAAGGCGCGCATGGTCTCGCGGGTATCCCCCAGGAGCAGGCGATGCCGCCACGCCATTGGCAGGCCGATGAGGGCCACCAATGACAGGATGGCCACGATCATGAACACGATCCGCCAGCCCGAGTAGTCGGGCGGCGGTGGTGGCGGCGTGTAGGTTGCGGTTGGGGCGGTCACCTTCACCTGTGCTTCGGCGCGCTTGCGGTCCACCCCTTCGGCCCGGGCATAGTCTGCATCAGGGCCGATGATGCGGTGGAGAATGATCTGCCGGCCCTCCCTGGTCCCGTACTTGCCCGCCGCGAACTCCCCGTCTTCGCCCGCGAAGTCCTTACGCAGGGCGGCCAGTCTCTCCCGGGTGTACTTCTGCTTGCCGAAGGTCATGTCCGGGGTGTACGTGTCCGAGAAGATCAGGACCACCGGACAGAGCTTGCCGCCGCTATCCTTCCACAGCTTCAGGGCGCGCTCCATGCAGTATCCGCGGGCGTCGAGAACGTTGCTGCCCCGGCTTTCGGGGTCCACAAGGCCCTCCAGGGCCTCAAGCGCATGCGTGAGGTTCTCGCGGGCTTCATCCGGCTCATTATAGTCGAAGGTGCTTACGCTGTTTTCGCGGATCCGACTGTCCCAGGGGATGACAACGATCCTGTCGCCCGGCGAGAAGAAGAAGCCGCACATGTCGGTGAGAACCTTGATCGTGTCTTCCAGGACACCACTGGCATGCGCGCTGCCAGAGACGTCAATGCCCAGCGCAAAGGCCCCGTTGACCGAACCCAGGTGCGGTGCGGCTGAGAGGAGGTCATTGCGGATGCGGTCGAAAGCCGCGAAAGCGTCGGTGCGCTCGATCACCATCTTCGGCGCAGGCGCGGGTTTCGGAGGCGGTGGAGGCGGCGCAGGCGTGGACTTCCCGGCCAGCAGGACGCAGCCGGGGAGGACCATCACAAGGAATGCAAGCGCCACGCCCATGAATGCGACCGGAACCGGGACGCATGGACGCTTTCCCGTGAGCCTTCCTGCCAGGTGCGGGGTGTCGGCGCCGTCAGCCCGATGGCTCCCTCGGGACAGGTGCGGGGTGTCGGCGCCGTCAGCCCGATGGCTCCCTCGGGACAGGTGCGGGGTGTCGGCGCCGTCAGCCCGATGGCTCCCTCGGGACAGGTGCGGGGTGTCGGCGCCGTCCAGCCGACGGGGCCCCGCACACTCATCGGCTGTCACGGGGCCCGTGCGCTGGACTTCGCGCACACCCGTGACCTGCGGCCCCGGCCCGACCCACTGTTCACGCCTTCGGAACCGTGTAAGCAAAGACCTCACCTGTGATCATGTCCCCCAGCAGCAGGAGGCGGTCGGATGCGGCAAGGAAGGCGCGTCCCGAACCGGGCGCCGCCAGCGACGGCCGGGCACGCGTGGCTGAATGCACCATGCGCGGTGCAAGGTCCCCCGGGGCCCCCAGCAGCGACGCCAGCCACACCCCGGGGTCATCGTCGCGCTCCAATAGCAGAAGCGCATCCATTGCCATGTCGCCCGAGGCGTCCACCCCGTGAAACACGGGAACCGCCGGACTTGACGGCCGAATCAGGTCAAACTGGTGGAAATCCCGCACATCGTCGTAGAAAAAGGCCAGGCTGCGGCCCACCCGCGGCCCGATCAGCGACGGACGGGTGCCCGGCATGCGCCCGAGTGCCACAGATCCATCGCGGAGTGCCACGCGAATCAGCGCCGTTCCCCGGTCCTGGCTGAAGGCAAGCAGCACCGCGTACTGCCCGGTCACCGCGGGCGCGGACACGTACTGATATATGTCATTCGACCAGAGTGTGACAGGCTCCTCCCTACCCGACATGGAAAGTCGCACCAGGCTGCCCATATTCTCGCGCAGGAGGAAGGCGTCGTCGGTGGCAGCGGGCCACCCCACAGGCTGCGGGCGTCTCCCCGAATGCGCCGGTACCTCCAGTGCCCGCAACAGTCCTGCTTCCCCGCGGCAAAGGGCGCACGTGTCATACAGGCGCAGGAGAAGCTCCCCGGAGGGCCCGGCGGAGCAGATGAGCAGACGGTCATCGACGATGCCCGCCTTGTGATCGCGGCCTTCCAGGGGCACCTCAAAGCACGGGTCGCCGTCGCCGATGAAGCAGGCCGCGAGCCGCTCACCAACCACCGCGTACAGATAGCGCTCGGACACCTGGATGTCCGCATATTCATGGGCTCCCGGAATCAGCAACGGGTGCTGGGTCCACAGGTCCAGGTCACACCCGATGTCTTCGCGGACGCACCGCACCGCGCCTCGGGCAGTCGGGAAATACACGCGGCCGAAGGCGCAGACAGGCCTGCCCACAGCTTCGCCCAGACGCCAGACAACAGGCTCGCACGGTTCAGCAC
>JAGPGE010000692.1 GCA_018056145.1 Armatimonadota bacterium | reverse complement strand
CGATCCGATCGCTCATCAAGGGCTACAGCGCAGACGACTACCTGGAAGCGAACGACTACGCCGAAATACCGGTGGGGCATAGAAGCGTCACGGAAGAGACTTTCAGGACAGTTCATGATGAGATCTGGCGCAAGTGGTACCAAGCCGTGAATCAGGATGGTTACTGGGATAGCCAGGACCTGATTCGTGAACTCATCAAAACCGGCTCCTACGGCGACGGCCATCCGGTGATCTTCTGCGATGAGGCGCAAGACTTCACGCCCATCGAGATGCACTTCATCCGGAGGCTCTCAATCTTCTCGCGTTACAGGTTGGGGCCGGAGCGGATCCAGTGCCTTCCCTTGGCCCTCGCGGGAGACCCCTGCCAGACGATCACCCCGACCGGATTCCGATGGGAGTCTGTCACTTCTGGGTTCCACACCGAAGTGCTCGAGATGCTGCCCTGGCATCAGCGACCTGGCTTCCGCCTTCGTCACTGCGCGTTGACGAGGAACTACCGATGTATGGCCGGGATCGTTCGCCTTGCGAACCTGATTCTGCTCTGGCGACACCAGTATCTCGGTACCAGCTCCTTGGAGCCGCAGCGCTTCTGGCGGCGCCAGGCGGAGGTAACGCCGAAGGTCCGAGTGTTGAGCGACCAAGTGTCACCACGTGAGTTCTCGGACGCTCTCAGCAACCTGGTCGTGGTTGTCCCGGTCGAGGCGCAGGAGATCCCCGGTTACGTAAGAAACGACCCTCTGCTCGCACCGCTTTGCGAACGGCTAACCGGCGCCGATGCGGGGCGCCCCGGCAACGTGTTCAGCGCGATGATGGTCAAGGGTATGGAGTTCGAGCGGGTCGTGCTCTACAAGTTCGGCAAACACATTCCTAACGCGATGCCATGGGACCGAGGAGCACGCAACGAAGCCGCTACCGAGACAGACGACAGCGACATTGAGGCGGGCTACTTCCTCAACAGGCTCTATGTCGCCCTCACGCGAGCCAAGACGGAGCTTCTTGTCTTCGATGACGAGCAAGGCTGCGATGCCCTCTGGGACAGAGCAGATGACAGAAGCATCGAAGAACTCCTTCAGCTCATGGATCCGACCCAAAGGGATAGGTGGCGACGTCTGGTCGGAGGAATCCGTCGCGATTCGGGCTGGAATGTCAACCAGATAGCGGCATCTGACCCCGCCAGCGTCGCAAAGGAACTTGAGGAGCGAGGCGAGGAAGCCAACGATGCCGATGCTCTCGCGAGTGCCGCTTACTTCTTCAACCGGGCGGGTGAGGCCCGTAGGGCTGACCTATGCCGCGCCAAGGAACTGCGGGCCCGAGGGCAGTACGCAGCAGCCGGTGACGCGTTCCTGAGCAGGGGTGACCACGACGAAGCCTTGAGGTGTTACTGGGACGGGTGTTGCTGGCACCAGCTCGCGAAGCTTACTCAGGACCTGCCCGACGAGGTCAGGCCAGAGCTCAGGCGCTTCGCTGCCTTCATGACGAGTACCCAGAGCGATTTCGATCATCTGACGGCCGTCGCGGACGAGATCAACGAGCTGCGGGAACGCGTCGTTCGGCGCTACGGTGTCCCCGCCTGGCGCGAGATAGGCGGGCAACTGGCACACAGGGCCATGCAGTTGGCCGACCAGGGCCAGCCCAACCAGTGGGTGAAGATAGCAGTAGCACTGAGAATTCTTGCAGACGGCGGCTACCGAGGGTACGAGGAGCCGGCTCGAGCCTACGTCAGAGCCGGCAACTATCCGGAGGCCGTGAAGCTCTTCGAGACGAGTGGAAAGACAGACGAAGACGATTATTTCTGGGCGAAGGCGGCAGTCGTGGGTGCGCCAGACGGGCTTGCGTGGCTCAGCCGCATGGCATCACGCCAACGGGCCGCGAGCGAGGCCTTCCGCCTGTGGGAGGCCGCCGGAGGCTTCGCTGCGCGAGACCGCAACAAGTGGCTCCAGACAGGTGGACAGTTACTTCGTACGCGCGAGGAGTTCTGGAGTGCGCTCCGTTCCTTCGTCGCCGCCTCGCTGAGCTTGGACGAGTTGGAGGAGGTGCTTAACCTGGTCCCAGACCAGGGTCAAGTCGACCAGCAGGTCGTGGCCCAGTGGCGTGCCAGCCAAGGCCACACGCAAGACGATACGGACCGATGGCTGCGACACGTCGCTCCACGTCTGGAACGCATGGGGGCGTACGCAGAGGCGTTCCGAGCGTATGCTTCGATGCCCGGAGGCCTGCGTGACGCACGACATTGCTTAAGCAAAGCAGCCCAGACATGGAGTGACGCAGAAGTCCAAGATGCGGTCGCCATGCTACTGCACAGGGCCGCACAAGACGAACCAGAAAGGGTAGCTTCGGTTCTTCATGCTTGCATGGACCAGTACCCGCAAGCAGCTGCGGCCGCCCACCGGCTGCGCTGCGAAGCCATACGGCAGCTTGCGAGTTCCAGCATGCAGAGAGATCCGAGCCTAAGCCATCGCGAGACAGAGGACCTCGTGGCCGCCGTGACGGAAGCTGGGGGCTGGGAGGAGCACGTTCAATGGTTCGAGGTGGGCGCGGTGCTTGAGCGATGCGGATCACTTGCGAGGTCGGTGGAGTTCTACCATCATTGGCAGTCCCGCCTTACGGGTGACCAACAACAGGCGGCACGGAGGCGCTGGCTGTCGGTCCGCATGCGGCAGGCGCAATACCACCGCTCCCAGAGGCAGACGGACCAGGCAGAGACAATCGAGCGCCTGTTTGAGCATCAGGCTTCGGCTTGGGGCATCCCACGCGCGTCCATCCAGCCGGACTACCCAGTGCTCGTGCCGACACAAGACAGAGCCCCGACGGTGCAGGGCCTGCCGCCGAAAACACCTGTCTCCGTCTCGCCCGAGGGGCGCGTCGAGTTCTCCGTCGATGGACTGCGGTGCCTTGCCGATAGAACGTCTCACGTCGTGATGCTTACGGATGAAAGCACATTGCAGGTTCTCCGCATTGATGCGCGTTCCATGCAGATACAGACGATCGGCTCTGCGTCTCCCGAGGGAATGGTCGAGATCCCAGGCGGCTTGCGATGCAGATTCCCCGGGACGAATCGAATGATCGCGGTGCGAGCCCACGATGAACGCCGCGAGGTCGTCATCGAAACACGCGCAGAGAACGTTACAGTATCGCTACCCTGTGGTTAGGGACGAAGCGCCCCCAGATGCGGGGGCGGTCCAAGGCTTCCATCCCTGATTGCCGCGGGGTCAGCGGCCCGGCGCAGTTCTGCTGCGTGAGTTCGCCCATAGCGCCGGGGTGACGAGCTAACCCACCCCGGCGCGCAGCAGTTCGCGGGGAAAGAGGTTCACCCGGGACCGATGCGGCGTCTGAGCACGGCGCGCCACCGTGTGTTCATCAGCGTCCGCGACGATGTGTTGGGCCTTCATCTGGTCGGTCGGGGGCTGCCGTCTCCAGACGGCGCCTTGCGTGGGGCCCCGCAGT
>JAGPGE010000691.1 GCA_018056145.1 Armatimonadota bacterium | reverse complement strand
CAGTTCCACAAGCCCGTAGGCATACACCAGTCCGCACCACTGCACAGGCAGGCCGATCCAGGTGTGGGTGTAGAAGGTGCTGCCGAAGACGGGGATGCTGGCGTACCGCATCCCGGGGCGCTCGCCGTCGTCCCAGACATACTGGAACGGCAGGCCGGTGCGCGCCCAGAACCGCGCGTCCTCGAGATACTGAGCGTCACCCGTGGCCTGGTATGCCCAGACACAGGCGCGCAAGGCGTACGCGGAAGCCAGCACGTCAGGCTCCAGGATCGGGCACTCCCAGCCCTGCGCGCCCCGGGGCACATTCATCTCCCGCAGGCGCTTGAGGCCCTTCTCCATGCCCGCGATGACTACGGGGTCGCCCGAAATCGCCGCGTACTTCGCGAGGGTGTACACATTGCGCCCGACGATCCCCGACGTCTGCGTGCCGGGCTCGCCCAGCATCTTCTGGTCTCCGCTCGGGTAGTAACCCCAGCCACCGTTTTCCTCCTGGTCGCCCAGAGCCTGGTAAGCCTGGTCGCGCATACCCGCGTACGACCCCGGCAGATGGCCCCAGTGATACGGAAACTCCCAGCCCATGATGTGGCACCCTGCGCGACTCGCCAGCCCCTTCTCGCCTTCCTGCTGGATCGTCTGCCTGCCCACCAGGTTCACCGCGGCCATGACCCTCTGCCGGTCCTCACCCTCTGCCACCCCGAGCGCATCCGTGAGCAGGAGCGCGGCATATCCGGGCGAGTTGAACGAACTCCAGCCCACCACGTGCCGCATCTTGTTGGTCTCCGCATCCCAGACGCTCTGGAGGAACCCATGGCGACACAGGGCCACCTCCTCCTCGAAGCTCCGCGCCCACGTTTCGGGCGGCGGGTAGCCGACCATGTCATCGAACCACTCGTAGGCGGTGGTGACATCTGGCTCCGGCACACCCGCCACGATGATCTGGCTCAGCTTCCAGGGCTTACCCGGCTCCAGCGCCACCGGCTCCTTTGCGGAGCGCTCATGCTCCGGCACGAAATCCGGCACCGACGGCAGGAAAAGCTGCATGAAGTGGTTTTCCTGGTGGTTCAGGAAATCAGGGGACGCGAAGGCTGCTCCCGGAGCGATGTTCTCGCCATCCCATTTCTGGGTGGCATCCCACGCGATGCCCAGAACCGGACCGCCATCACGAGTCTCGACCACCATCAGCGGCACGGTGATCTTGAACTTGTGGGGCGTCCAGCGCTGGTTTAGCGGCGGCGCAAGATCCCGGGTGCTGGAACTCTTCTCTTCCCCGTACAGGTACTCCAGGCCGGGGAAGATGGCGATCCCCTTGCCCGCTCCAGTCGACCGGTCGCCTGCATGCACCGCTGGGCCACGGAACGCCGCCAGCTTCGCCGGTCGCAGAGCATTCAGTTCCGCATCCACCTTGATACCCGGGCGATCATCAGACAGCCGCGCGGAGAGCTTGCACACGATCCCTGCATTCAGCGTAGTCTCGGCGTCGAACCCCGCGCCGTCCTCGTCCTTTACGGGCTTTACCATCTGGAATGACGGCGACCCCTGCCCGGCGGCGTCCAGCGCGAACTCCACCCATGGGGAGACACTCCCCGCAAGCTCCCACTTGCCACCCGTCCAGACGTATGCCAGCGCGCCAAGTCCCGTGGCTTTTCTGTTCACCACGAACCGGCATGCCGGGTTCTCGATCATCAGGTAGGGCGGGGCGAGCTCAGTCACCCGCGCCTGCTCGGGACGCGCTGCCGGCAACTCCGGCAGGGCCGGCCAGAGGCTGGTCAGGTTGGTCGACGACAGCCCCCCCGTATGATCGCCAAGTCGGACACTCACCTCCACCCGGCCGACGTCCGCCAACTCGAACTCAACCTCCGCAGTCTCTCCCGCGGCGACCCGCTCGATGGGCTTCGTCACCCCGTTGCAGGTTACCGTCGCACCGTGTTCCGGCACAACCGCGCCGCGCCCGGTATTCGGCACAGCAACCTTGATTTTCACCGGTTCGCCCTCGAAGTTGACCGCCCGCGTCGGACCGGCGCTGACCATTCCCAGCACCGGCTGCCAGCTGCCTCCCCAGGCTTCGAGAGCACCCGCGTCTGCGGCCTTCCAGCGCCACTGCACACAATCGGCCAGCTTGCCGAAGTCGAACTGCACCGACGCGTAGCCGCCCTCAGCCGGTACTGTCGACAGATCAGCGCTTGCGACCGCGTCCGTGACCGGATTGCCCCTCGCGTCAAGTCCCTCCACCGTCACGGCGCCGCCCGGCCCGCTGGCTCGTACGATCAGCACGCCGTTGATCCCGGCCACTGCCGTGCCCTGCACCAGGGGGCGCTCATCCACGGATACCAGCACAGGATCGCCGAACATTGCCCAGTCATAGCTGGTGTTGTTCGCCTTGCCCGGGTGTGTCTTGAGCACCATCGTGACTTCCCGCGGCCCGGCCCAGTCCAACGGTGCGACGAACGCTTTCCAGGCGCTCTCTTTCAGGGTGATGTCCACCAGCGTCTGATCGTCCATGCCCACTTGGAAGCGCACCCCGTCCGGCGGGTTCTTCTCATCTTCCCAGTCAAACCCATCTGAGATACCCACATAGCCCAGCACGAAGAGCCGGTGGCCCTCCGCCGGCTCAACCTTCACAGGTGCATACTCGGCTGTTGAGTACTCTGCGTTCTGGGGGTGGAGGAAAACAGCATTGATCCCCACACCGCCGGCCCTCCCTGGCTTACGCAATGCAGCGGACATCGAGTTCTCGATGGCGGCCGTCTCGAAAGCGTCCACGCCGCTCCACCACATATCGGCACGCCGGGTCTCAGCAGCCTGGCATCCCACGAGCACCACCAGGCAGAGCAGAATCGCGAGCGCGGCATATCCCTGCATGAGTGTCCACCCTTCCTCGGACTGAACTGATGTGATGCTGGCCATTGGCGGCCCCCAGCCACACCACGGGCTCCGACCGGTCCACGGCCGCACTGCAGTGGGCTTCCCCCGCCAGCACGAACCCATCTTCCTCCGCAACCGCCCTTACTCACCGAGTTGCTCGGCCATCCTGTCTCTGATCGTCCTCCAATCCGACGCGCGCCCGCCGAACCCGACCGCCAGCACCGGTTCATCACCAACGCCCAGGTCCCGGGCCAGTTGCGCACAGACCCGCAGCCTTTCCATGGTGTCCCCTACCCCCGCCGCATCCCCATGGTACAGGTGGCCCATTATGAGAAGCGCGGGAACCTCGAGGGCGTTATCCCCTAGACACGCCGCCGGCGTCCGCCTTCGCGCTCCATCCATCTGCTCGGGCGTGGCCCCGATGTGCCGGTCACTGATGCAGATCTCCCCACCGTCATACCCGAGGCGCCCGAGTTCGGCGAAAGCCCGCTCAAGCGGCGCCGTGGGCATCGCGCACGTCCCGTAAGCCGTCTTCACCCCAGGCCAATCTCTTGGGTTCATGCGGTCTGGGACTGGTCCAGAG
>JAGPGE010000690.1 GCA_018056145.1 Armatimonadota bacterium | reverse complement strand
ACGTTGACGCCGCGCTGGCGCTGGTGACTGTGGAGGAGGGCCTGCTGCCAGGCATCAAAGTGATGCTTCGGCAGATGGACCCTGAGGCTGAAATGGGGGGCGTGGACATGAGAACCATCCTCACCGAGGTCTCCATGCTGCCTTCGGGCGGTGGCGAAGCGGACGTGGTGGTGCAACAGCAGCCGAACGAGGGCGAAGCGGCGGTGGTCACGCGCGTCCCGGCGGTTCCGGCGCAGACACAGTTCGTCCTCGCGAAACAGGAGGACGGCACTTGGCGCATAGACCTTGTCAAGAGCATCACCCGGACCACCGGCAAGCCCGGCTCGTTCTTCATCGAACAGGCCAGGATGGTGGGGGCTTTGCAGGAAGGCGGTGGCGGGAATGAGGACTGGCGCGAGCAGGACATGGCGCGCAGGCTGGTGCAGGCACTGATCGACTATGCTGAGGCCAACGACAACCGGCTCCCCGCCGCCGAGACCTGGATGGACGACCTGGAGGCCTTCCTGCTGGACCCGGCGCTCCTGAAGCCCTCGGACACAAAAGACAAGCCCTCCGGTTGGGCGATCAACCGCGCCGTTGCAGGCCAGCCGCTACCCCAGGACTGGCAGGAACGACAGGGCCTCGTGCTCATCCTGCGCACGAAAAACCCCGAGCGCAATGCCGCCGAAGATGCTGAGGAGGCAATAGGCGCCGCAACGGACATGAACGAGTCGCTCATGGTCGGGCTTGCGACCGGGGAGACGATCAGCCTGCCTCCGGGCATGACCGTGCCGGCGCTCATGCGGGCCTTCGAAGCATCCGAGACCTGCCAGCAGCGGTTGCGGGCCTTGTGCGAGGGACTGCGCAGGTATGCGCGGGCGAACAAGGGGCTCCTGCCGCCGGCGGATTCGTGGTGCGACGACATCGCCCTGCACATGAGCCCCGAGATGCTCAGCCCCGAGACCTTCAAGTGTCCATCGCGGCCCGAACTGGAATGCGCATGGGCGATCAACGCCGCGCTCGCCGGGACCGACATCACCAAACTGGAGCGGCACGACCGGTACGTTCTCCTGCTGCCCGCAGTCAGGGGCGTACGCAATGAGTCCCGCGAGTTGCCACAGACCGTGGAGGAAGGCTGGCACCTGCAGCGCTGGAATCCCGGCGGGGGCTTCGGCGTCCATGTGGGTATGCTTGACGGCAACACCCGGCTGTTGTCTGAGGGAGAGCCCTATCCTCAGCCCGCCGATCCGGGCGAGCAATGGTAGAAGCCGGGACGACAAGCGGGAAATGGGGGACTGGCATCCAGCTCCCAGCCTTACCGGAAGATGGTGCCCGTACCCATTTCCCGCACCGCCACTACCAGCCGGTCAATCTCCCCGTCGTCATTGTAGAAATGGGGCGACACCCGCACGCCGCCTGCCCGCGCGCAGACAACAATGTTCCGCTCCGCGAGATTCTCCACCACCGTCTCCGGCGCTATCCCCGGCAGGCGGAAGCTCACGATACCTGATGTCTCTCCCCCGCCACGGGGAGAGGCAATCTCGCATCCCGCTCCCAGCAGGCCCTCCACCAGCCGCCGCGTGAGCTGCTGGATGCGCTCCCAGACGCGCTCCGGGCCTGCCTCCAGCAGCAGCCCTGCCGATGCCCCCAGCGCATGGCCGCCCAGCATGTTGTGGGTGCCCTCTTCGAAGCGCCCGGCATCATCCCGCAATTCCAGCCGGTACTCTCCGTAGTCCTGGGCGTCCTTGACGCTCATCCAACCCACATTCGCCGGCCGCATCTGCTCCAGGGCGCGGTCCGAGACGTACAGCACCCCGCAGCCCTCCACCGAGAGCAACCACTTGTGCCCGTCAGCGCAGAGGAAGTCGATGCCCAGGCTGTCCACGTCGATGGGGATCGCGCCCAGTCCCTGGATGGCGTCCACCACCAGCCACGCGCCGCGGTCCGCGCAAAGCTGCGAAAGCGCCGCAAGATCGATGCGGAATCCATTCGAGTACTGAACCCAGCTCAGCGAGACCGCGCGGGTGTTCGCATCCATGGCGGCGGCCACATCATCCAGCAGAATGCGGCCCTCACGCGGTTGGACCATGCGGGTCTCAACGCCCCTTGGTTCCAGCGCCAGCCACGGGTAGACATTCGCCGGGAACTCGATGGACGAGATGACCACGTTGTCGCCGGGCTCGAAGGGAATGCCCTGGGTGGCGAGAATCAGGCCGCTGGTGGTGTTCTTCGTGAAAGCCACCCTGCGGCGGTTCGTGCCGAGAAGCGCTGCGAGATTGCCCCGCGCTTCAGCCAGCCGTGCCACCCAGTCACCGTACTTCGAATGCACGCTGTCGCGCTGCTGAACCGCGAGCAGGGCCACGGCATCTGCAGTGCGGGCCGGGATCGGCGCCACGGCGGCGTGGTTGAAGAACGCGCAGTGCTGCTTGATGGGGAACTGGGCGCGCAAGGCTTCGGGTGTCAAGTCCATTGGGGCACACTCTCCGGGAATGGTGTGGGGGCAGGTTACCACGGGTCGAAGAGCCTCGCAACGCCGAGTATCCGCCCCCGCGCATCTTGACTCAATGGATGTATTCCCACATTATGTTATCCATTCAGCAGCAAACCCACCCGGCAGGCTCAACGCGCCGTGAGGAGAACCATCGGAATATGACTCGGCACTGGATCACCCTCGCCGTGGCGGCACTGGCGATCAGTACCATCGTCCCCCTCCACGCATCCGAGCAGGACGTCCGGCAGATGCTGGAGGGCGTGGAGCTGGTGGATGCCCCCGGCCTGCCCGGACCCGTCTCGGCTTTCGGCCCAGATGCTTTCGCAGTGGTCGTCGGTCGAGCGGACGGCGGCACCAAGCTCCCCCTGGTTGCCGCGACTCGGTTCGGCGAAGGCCGTGCGGTGCTCTTCGGCAAGGGCGAGTTCCTCGATGCGGCCACCATGGACCTGCACGACACCGGCCGCCTGCTGCGGAACGCGATCCGCTGGGCATCGGGCAAGGAGGAGGGCGAAATCGTCGCCGCCGTCCTGCGCCACGACGGTCTCGCGCAGTCCATCAGCCGCAATGGCATCCAGGCCCGGCAGACCGATCTAGCGAGCCTGGACGGCGTGGATGTCCTCGTGCTCAACCCCACCCATGCCCCGGCGGACAAGCTGCCCATGATCGCCGATTTCGTGAAGGCAGGCGGAGGCGTGATCGCGGGCGACCTCGGCTGGGGCTGGCTGCAACTCAACCCCGGCAAGACGCTGCCCCGGGACAACCACGCCAACCTGCTCCTCGCGCCCATGGGTCTCATCATCCTCGACGGCATCCTTGACCGCACCGCCAAGAACGGGTACACCGCTGGCGAGGTGCCGGCAGAGCTCACCAACGCAAGCAGGGCGCTGGACCTCACCATCGCCCACGAGCGCGGTGAAATCAAGCTCAGCAACGCGGAACTCGCTCAGGCCGGCGCGGTCATCTCGAACACGCTCCAGGCC
>JAGPGE010000689.1 GCA_018056145.1 Armatimonadota bacterium | reverse complement strand
GAGAACGCCGCAGAGCTTCTCGGGCTGGCATAGCCGGGACTCCTGGGGGCGGCTTCGGGGGGTGGTAATGCGGCCGGGTATAACAAGCAGGCCAGGGCCCGGGGGGATAGGCCTGGCCTGCTGTGCTTCCATGCGCGGGATAGGGGCCCGGCATGGGATTAGCCGAATCGTAAGGCACTCAGCCGGACCTGTCAACCCACCGCGAACTCCGAGCATCGAGCGACTCGAGTGATGGTTGCTGGCGGCTCTCCCAAGCCAACGTTGTGCTATCGGTCCGCATCACTACTCGGCGCGCGGAGAGCAGACACCTTGGGAGGCGCAGCCCACATCTCACGACCGGCAACCAGGCCATTGCGCTGTTCGAAGGAGCCGCGTCTGCCGGGTTGTGCATACCGAGGAGCACAGCTATAATGTGCGACAGACATACCCAGAGCTCCAGCTCCCCCCCCAGCACCCGATCGCGCGGGGACGTAGACCAACGGAGTACACGTGGAAAGGGCGATGGTATGCTTGCACATCTGGCACTCCGCAGTTTCCGGACTTGCGCAGACACGGCCCTCAATCTGGCCCCAGTTACACTCCTGATCGGCAGGAACAACTCGGGCAAGACCAACATCTGCCAAGCGTTGCGATTCCTCAGCATGTCATCAACCGAGGAGTCCCTGGACGAAGCAGCCAGGAAGCTATCCATCCCTCCGCTTGAAGTAGCAACACGCTACCAGCGCGACGTCCAGACCGCCCTGTATGTTGAAGCGGACCTGCCTTTCGAAGGAGCTATCCTGCGTTTCCGGTACCGGATCAGCATCGCGTCGGGCGACCCGGGGGCGGCGCCGGGCTTCATTCTTAATGTCGCTAGCGAGAGCCTCCATGTTCGTGACGGGGGAACCGAATGGTGCCTCATTGAGAGGGATGGCCATCGCGTCACACTGCTACACGAACGAAAAGCCCACAATCATCACCCCGACTGCTTGGTCCAGACCACGGCGCCGCCGCGTCAGACCATGCTCGCTCGCCTGTACGACCTGGACGACAACCCGAGAGCCAATGCCTTCCGGAACTACATCCTGTCCTGGCGGTATTACAGCATATCGGCGGACGTCATCCGCCAGTCGCGGCGCGCGCGCTACGATCCCTTTCTATCCGATGATGCGAGTAACCTTGCATCTGTACTGTACACTCTCAAGAGCGAGGACACCCGAAGCTTCAACCGGTTGGTTCAGCTGATCCGCGAGATAGAACCGTCCCTCGAGACCCTAAACTTCGTCTCTCCTCGACCTGACGAAGTGTTCATGGAAGCAGAGGACAGCGAGGGGAACAGGTACGGGCCTGATAGCCTCTCCGACGGTACCCTCAACTATATGGCCCTCTGCTACGTAGCGCTTCAGGGAACGGTCCGAACAGCGAGGGACACCCCCCGTCCTGGGCTGATCGCGTTCGAGGAACCGGAGCGCGGGCTGTACGTAGGGCACCTGCGCAAGTTCGCTGAGGTTCTGCAGGACGCCGCAAAGACTCAGCAGATCATACTCACGACGCACAATCCCTACCTGATTGACCTGTTCGAGGATCATAAGGAGCAAGTGCGACTAGTGCACCGGGGCGACCACCAGCTCCGCGACGGCACTTCGGTGACCACCCCGGACCCGGCGCGACTGGATGATTTGCTCGAAACGTTCTCGCTCGGGGACATCTACTACCGGGAGCTACTGGGATGAAGATCGGCTACCTCGTGGAAGGGTCAACGGACAGGGCCATTGTCATGGGCCTTCAGAGGCGGCTGTGCCCTGAAGCCGAGTTGGTGCCGGGGCACTTCCGGGGAAGCCTGAGAGGCGCCGGCCGGCGGCGCGAGTTGCCGCAGGCCTGTCGTGAGCTCAACGCAAAGGGCGTGGACGTCATTGTTGACATCAATGACGCCAATGAGTTGGCTTGGCATCGGCGGCGGGATCAGGAGAAGAGCTGGATACCGCCGGAATGCCGGCATCTGGCCATCGTCGGAGCGCCCGAGCCCAACATCAACGCGTGGCTGATCGCCGACCCCAACCATTTCCAGCGGGAGACGCGAGTGCAGTGCCGCCCCAAACCTCCCGACCCAAAGCCCGTGACGGAGCAGGCCTTCGGGGTAACCGGCACCGAGAAGCAGGAGGACCGCATTGCTGATTTCGTTGCCGGAGCCGATTTGGCACGGTGTGAGCAAGAGGACAACTCGTTCGCTGACTTCCTTGGTGAGTGTCGTCGGGTCGCTGCTCGCCTAGGATGCCAGTTTTCAGTCTGAAACGGCACCCTCAACCCACCGCGAACTCGATCACCGTCAGTGACTTGGGCGGGAAGGTGAAGCCCAGCGGATTGCCCGATTCGCGCCGCTCCGACACAAGCGCCACCTCGTTCGGCGCGGTGAAGTCATTGTGTGCGTCGGGGCTGTCGGCGGTGAGTGTGCGCACGATCACCCCGTTGCCCATCTGCGGGCCGATCAGCGCGATTCCCGTGCCGATCTCAGCGGTCGGGTGCAGGTTCACCACGCTCAAGATCGCCCGGTTCGTGGCCGGGTCCAGGGTGGCCACCGCGTCCAGGTAGGGGATGGTCTGGCCGGGAAGCCGGTCCCACGTGAAGCCCTCCACCTCGGTCCAGCAGTCGATGAGCAATGGCCCGGCCACGTTCGACGCCACCCACAGCGGCCAGTAAATGCTCTGCAGGAACATCCCATCGGGCCCAGCTTCGATGGCCGGGATGACGTTGACGGCTTGCGCCAGATTTGCCATCTTCACCGTGCCGCAGTGACGCTGCATCATGTGGATGAACACCGCGTCGGCCAGGGCGTCGCGCAATGTGTAGCGCATGGTGTGGCTACCCGTGTGGTAGTTCACGTTCCACTCGTCGATGCTCACCCAGATGGGCTTTCGCATGTTCCGGTCGCGACGAACTGCGTCGATGCAGCCCTCTACGTACTTCAAATACCGCTCGAATTCGTAAGCGCCGGCAAGAGTGGTCAGGTACGGGTCGCCCTCGTGGGGACCCCAGTAATAGTGCAACGCGGTGTAGTCGATGAACTCCGCGGTGCGTTCTAACACCTCGAGGTCCCAGCGCATCGCGGGTGCATTGCCCGTACCCCCGCAGGCCACCAGCCTGATATCAGAATCCATGCGCTTGATGACCTTCGCCCAGTCACGCGCCTGCCACGCGTACTCCTCAGCGGTCTTGTGGCCGATCTGGAAATCCCCCCACAGCTCATTGCCCAGACCCCAGTACTTAACGGCGTGGGGCGCTTCTGCGCCGTTGGCCCGGCGCATTTCGGAATACTGCGTCCCCTGTTCCACGTTGCAGTACTCCACCCACGAGATAGCCTCGTCCATGGTGCCGTTGCCCATATTGAGGCAGATGTACGGCTCGCAGTTGACAGCGCGGCAGTAGCGGATGAACTCGTCGGTGCCGAAGGTGTTGGGCTCAATCGTGTTCCAGGCCAG
>JAGPGE010000688.1 GCA_018056145.1 Armatimonadota bacterium | reverse complement strand
AGATGAGTATAAGAGCCAGGCAGCGCCTTCCAGACGTACAGCAAGCGGGGCTATGACTACGCGGTGGAGAAGGCAGGCAGCACCGTCGGGTGGAGTTTCACCATGTACGAGGAAGCGTGGAACTATGGCTTCCCGCAGGAGCTTGCGCATTTTGTGGACTGCGTCCTGAACGACACGGAGCCATTGGAGACGGGCGAGGACGGCCGGGCGGTGCTGGAGATCATCCTGGCGGCCTATGAAAGCGCCGGCACCGGCCGCAAGGTGACCTGGCCCTGGGACGCACCGAGGGACAAGACCCCGCATGAGGTGTGGGGGAGGTGAGGGCCGGGCTAACGCCCCCCTTCGAACACCACAACGTCCTCCTCAAGCCTCTTGCCCAAGCGGTCCTTCGCAACCTCCAGGTCGTAGTGCGCCTGAAGGTTGAGCCAGAAGGGTTCACTCGTGCCGAAATACCGAGACAGGCGCAGGGCCGTGTCCGCAGTGATGGCGCGCTTGCCGTGCACAATCTCGTTGATGCGGCGCGGTGGCACCCCGGTGTCCTTGGCCAGCCGGTACTGGCTGACGCCAAGCGGCAGCAGGAACTCCTCCAGGAGCACCTCACCCGGATGGACAGGCGGCAGCTTTCCCGGCGCCGGCTTTCGCTCCTCAATGGTAGTCCGTGATCTCGACATCGTGCGCGTCACCGTCCCTCCAGGCGAAACAAATCCGGCACTGGTCATTGATGCGCATGGTCCACTGCCCCTCGCGGTCACCGATGAGCCGCTCCAGCCTGTTGCCCGGGGGCACCCGCAGGTCCGCCAGGTCCGTCGCCGCGTGCAGGATCGCCAGCTTGCGCAGCCCGGGCCGGTGGATCGCTGCCGGAATGCGACGCGGCCGTTCGCGGTTGAAGAGTCTTTCGGTGTCTCGGTCGCGAAAGCTGCGGATCATGTAAGCCGATGATAACGGAATGCGCTAATAACGTCAAGCGTTATTATCCGCGTCGCCAATTCGACATCCGCCCTCCCCTTACCACCTTGCCCCACCCGCGCTACACTGAGGGGTGTTCGCCAAGCTGAAGCATGATCAGGAGACAACGATGAAGCAGCAGTGGTACCAGACGCTATTCGCAAACTATGCCCGGCAGTATGATGAGGAATGCTACACCCAGGGCACCCTGGGCGAAGTGGACTTCATCGAGCAGGAACTGGAGCACGACCGCGCGAAAACCATTCTCGACATCGGCTGCGGTACCGGGCGCCATTCCATTGAACTCGCGAAACGCGGCTACCAGGTGACCGGAGTGGACCTTTCCGAAGGGCAACTGGCGCGCGCCCGCGAGAAAGCCGCAGCAGCGGGCGTGTCCGTGGACTTCCGCCAGTGCGACGCGCGGGAACTCGACTTCGTGGACGCCTTCGATCTGGCGATCATGATCTGCGAGGGCGGCTTCTCGCTCATGGAAACCGATGCCATGAATTTCCAGATTCTTCAGGGCGCTTGCCGTGCGCTGAAGCCTGGCGGAAAGCTGGTGCTGACCGCCCTCAACGCCCTGTATGCGCTGGCGCGGACGATCCGGCAGGCGGATGGCCAGACTGTTGAGGGGCCCGGGCCGACTGCGCTGGACCTGGAGACCTTCCGCGCCTGCTACGACTTCGGGTTCGCCGACGATGACGGGGTTACGCATGCCATCCACTGCAATGAGCGTTACTACGCTCCGTCCGAAATCCGCTGGCAGCTGGAGACGCTCGGGATGACCGAGATCGGCATCTACGCCTGCGAACTGGGGCGTTTCAACCGCGAGCATGCGCCGGGCTTCGATGATATGGAACTGCTTGTGATCGCCCGGTAGCCCGAGGGCATTTGCAGATTGAGGGCAGAACCATTTCCGGCCCGCCAGAAGGCGGGCCGGGAATGGCGTGTCAAC
This sequence comes from Armatimonadota bacterium, assembly GCA_018056145.1. Lineage (GTDB taxonomy): Bacteria > Armatimonadota > Zipacnadia > Zipacnadales > JABUFB01 > JABUFB01. The sequence continues at coordinate 1,504 of JAGPGE010000688.1, read as the reverse complement.
TATGCTTGACGACGGTACAACTTCACGGATGGCGTGGTGACGGTGGAAGTGCCCGAAGTCCACGTGCACAGGGCGGTTGTGATCGCGGGGCAGTAGACGCGTGCCGGGCCTATTGCATCGCGAACCATTCCAGGAAGCGCCGTGCGCAGTGGTCGAGGTTCGCCATGTCGCCGCCGCCGCGCAGGGGCGAGCACATCTCGTAGGCCACCGTTCCGTCGAAGCCGCCGTCCCGCAGGCCCCGCAGGAAGTCAGCGTTCGCGAGGTCCCCGTCGCCCATGGGCACGGCGCGCACCAGATCCGGGCCCGCCGAGCGGTAGTTGATGAGCGCTGGGTCATAGTGGAACCGGGGCAGCCGCACATAGTCGGCGAAGGTGGTGTGAACCGTGTGCGGGGCCAGCACCCGCGCGGTCTCGTACGCAGGCTCGCCCCGCAGGCATGGGGACCACGCATCGAACATAAGCCCGCAGTTGGGCCGGTCGATGTCGCGCAGCAGTTCCACCAGCGCCTTGCTGTGCACCGCGATGTCATGGTGGTTCTGGATACCGATGGTCACGCCATAGTCCGCGGCAACGTCGCAGCACTCGCGGATCGCGGCCACCGTACGCCCCCAGTTCACGGCCACGGGCAGGTCGTCGCGCTCGTAGGAGGTGAACACCCGGACCAGGCCGCAGTCCAGCGCTCGGGCCAGTTGCGCCAGATCCCGCACGTAGTTCACTTGCATCTCCACGAATGGCACTTCGGAGCTCTCCGCCCCACCGGCGAAGTTGGTGTACCCCGCGATGCAGGCCACCTCAACACCTACCTGCCGGCAATGGTCGGCGAGTGCCCCGGCACGCTCGGCATCATGATCCAGCACGCTCAGATGCGGGCGCTTGCCCATCAGTTCCACCGCGGGGTAGCCCAACTCGGCGGCGTGGGTCACGAAATCCGCCAGTCCCAGGGCAGCCTGTCCCCACAGCCCGGCGTAGCTCACGGAAAAGAGAACAGGTTTCATCTTCGGGTATCCTCCTGCGGGAGAGGTCAGTTTCGCCAATCCGCGGAAAGCATCATTGACTGCGGCCGATCCGCCACTGCCAGTATTCCCTGGGCGGACCGGTCACACCTGCGGCACGACCGGTTGGGAGCCGGCTCGAGACACGGCGCCGGCATCCCGGGGCGGGCCGGGTCGGCGATCCAGGCGTCGGCTCTCGCGACCTCGCCCGGTTCAGGGCGCTCCAGCCAGCCCGGATTGCCCATGAGGTACTGCTCGTTCCTGCAGCGCCGGAAGTAGTCGCTCTCGGGCACGCGGCGGGTCCAGAAGTCTTCCCAGTAGTCGAAGTAAGCCTTCATGGGCGCTGATGCCTTGCCGAATCGGTTCGTCGCGCAGGTCGGCGGGCACCGCGAGAGCATCTGCCTGAGGCACATGTTCGCCCACCTCGGTCGGGAACAGCGGCATTGCCGCGGAAGGAGAGACCCACAGTGCGAAACACAGCGGTCGAGTTCGTCGCCCGCGGGGAGATGGGTT
>JAGPGE010000687.1 GCA_018056145.1 Armatimonadota bacterium | reverse complement strand
GTACACATCCGCGTACGGGTCGACGACCCGCAGGAACCGTCCCGCACCGGCGTTAGGCTTGAGCACCGTGCCGCCGTCAGGCTCCTCGTCCGAACCAGCCGCGAACCGGAACACCCCGCCGCCGTCGTCTCCAGGCGCATGGTAGCCCTCGACCCGGAAGTACGCGCCATCCGCGGGGTTCTTGACGGCCAGCAGTCGAGCGATAGTACTGACGGTCGTGACCTGCGCGCCTTCGGGGATGAGGGCCGCGGCGGGCTGGGCGAGGGCAATTCCCGAGAGCAGGCAGAGAGATGCGCATGCCGCGACCAGAACAGCCGGTCCGGTACGAGTGCATCGGTTTGCTGACATGGCATGGTCCTCCCGGACGTATGCGGCCCGCGCTACTCGCCCACCCGCACAGCAGAGATCCAGATCTGCGAGTCGCCTCCGCCCATTCCGATGCGCTGGAAAGGCTTGCCGGGCGCCAGTGCTTCGGGCGGCGCGTGGAAGACGAGAGTGTCCCACTGCTCCTTGCCCGACAGGGGCTGTTGGGGCCTGACCGGCGTCCAGATTCCGCCCTGTGCGTAGCTCTTGTTCTCCCCGTCCGTATTGACGACGATGGACGCCAGCTCAGATTTGCCCCAGACATCCATCTCGATGCGCAGCGGCTTGTCGGTCGCAGGGCTGGGCGCGATGAGCGTTGCCCAGCCTGCGACGCCGTCCCCCACGCCGGTCTCATCAGTGTTCCAGCATTGCCGCCCACCGAGCTCCAGGGGCTTGCTCAGGCCCGACGCCACGACGCCCAGTTCATCACTCAGTTTCATCCCATCCACGAACTCCGCCGCTTCGCGCACGCGGATGAACGACAGGGCCTTGCGCCCATGGTCCACTGTCTCCTTCAAGGCTTCGCGGGTGTAGGTCTGCTCGAGCTTGGCCCGGGCCTCCAGGCAACGGATCATGTGGTAGCCATACTGGAACACAGCGGCCACTTTCGCCACCCGTTCCCTGTAGGGCTCCGCATCTGCCAGCTTCGCGGCCCTATCGAGGTGAGCCATTGCTCGGTCCAGGTCCGCGAAACTGAATAGCCCCGGCACCTGGGAGATCGGGTGGTCGCTGAAAGACTGGCCCGACTCCTTGATCGAGTCCGCCACCGCTGCGTAGTAGCCGGCCATCTCGTCCGCCGCGGGGCCGAACATGTGGTTCGTCCAGTCTGCCGCGAGGGCATCCGCATCCGCCGAAGGGTCCCACAACTTCCGGGCGATCACATAGTACAGGGGGCCATCCAGCGCCCAGTCACTCAGGCTGCTCTGGCAGTAGTACCGGCGGATGCCCAGGCTGTACAGGTGGTCGATGTCCGCCGCGAAGGTCGCCGTCACCGGCCTGGGTAGCCGCCACCACATGCTCTTGCTCACGTACGAGTAGATCAGCAGGTCTGGCCGGAGCTTCGCCCAGCGCTGCAGGAGGGCGTTGAACTGGGCATTGGGCTCAGACGTCGGGTCACTGATGGGCCGCGAGTAATCCGCGGGGGCGTAGTGACACAGCCATGGGATCACATTGGGCTCGGGGACGATGGTGTCCGGCGGCTCGGCATAGTTCACGTAAGCGAGCACGAGAAGCAGCTTGTCGGGGTGCACCTCGGCCACTCTCCGCGCCACCTGGTTCGCGAACCAGAAGACCCGGTCGCCCATGAAGGGCCGCTCCATCGCCAGCCCCTGCTTCGTGGTGCGAGCGCCGCAGAGTTTCTTATCCAGCGCCAGGCACTCGTCACACTCGCACCAGCCATAGCCGTCATTGGGCGAGATCGACATCACCTGCAGTGCTGGGTCTTCATCGAAGACTCGAATGACGCGCTTTGCGAACTCTTCCGCAAGACCCGGCGCGGTCACGCAGAGCTGCTTGCTCTGCAGACTGGTTGGCATGCGCTGGCCGTTGATGAGCGGGGACCACTCGGGGTGTTCGGCGAAGTACGTGTCTGGCGGCATGATCTGGTAGTACGCATGGCAGCCCGCCACGGACCGGGGAAGGTAATACGCGCCGCCGTTGGTGGTCGCGGCTTCGGCAGTGTAGAAGCCGTTCATGCCGACCTTCAGGCCCCACACGCGGGTCGACACGCTGGAGCCTACAAAGGTCCGCATGTCGAACTCCGGGGCCGAAGTCAACTCGAAAGGTCTCACGCTCACCGTCGTCGCCGTGGGAACATATTCCACATCATGTGACAGCCAGCGGCATCCCAGCGCTTCCTCCAGGAACCGGTAGACCCCGTACAGCGTGCCCCGGTCCGATCCGCCGCAGATCACCACGCCACCCTCGCCGGCGCGCAACGCGAAGCCTTCCGCCTCGTCCGGGGCGATTGCCCGGCCCTCGGATGTCGGCCCCACGTGGACCGCCATCCCGGAGACCTCGGCGCCCTCATCCGCCACCGACAGCTTTGCGCCACTGATCTGCTCCAGGTACTTCGCCAGCTCATCTGCCGCGAAGCGCACCGTATCGCTGGCGCCAACCGGGACCACGACGGTCGCCTGCGCGACGGAATCGCGCACCAGCACGATGTGGGGCTGACACCATGCAGTGACGGGCAAGAGCGCAAGGAGCAGAAGGACTCGCATGTGGATCGCCTCCGCTGTGCGTGAGCACGTACAGGACTCCAGAGCATCATTCCATGTCCGGTGGCCTCGGACCTGCTCGCGACGGCAAGACAGGACACAGGCGCGCAGCAGGCGAACACTCTCCCGCATCACTCGCCTTGTGCCCAAACACCTTGCCGGAGGCTCTCCCATGCCCGATTACCCCGAAGTCTCCTTCCCCCTGGACGGGTTTCTGCCCGAACCAACCGGCGCTCGCATCCGGGAGCCCGCGCGGGATGTCCCGGTCATTGCGGATTGCGACGTGGCAGTCCTCGGAGGCGGCCCTGCGGGAGCCTGTGCGGCCGCGGCGGCTGCGACCTGCGGGGCCAGTGTGCTGCTCATCGAGCGCTTCGGGTTCCTGGGCGGCATGTCCACCGCGGGCATCGTGAACATGTGGCACCCGTTCTACGGGATGGACGGGCGGACCCTCATCATGGGCGGCTTCCCCAGGCAACTGGTCCAGCGCCTGCAGGGCATGGGCGCGGTCTACAATACCGCCGAAGATGGGGAGACGGGGAACTGGGTTGTCTGTTCGGAGCACGCCCGCTTCGCATTCGACGATATGGTGCTGGCAAGTGGGGCGAAGATATTGGTGAACGCCCATCTCGCGGGAGCGATCCGCGACGGCAGGCGGGTCACGGCGGCGCTGATCGAGACGAAGAGCGGGCGCAGGGCGGTATTGGCCAGATCTTTCATCGACTGCACCGGGGACGCCGACCTGGTGCGTCGCACCGGTGTGGCGACCGAACTTGGCGATTCGACCGGGGCCTGCCAGGCGCCAACCCTCTGCTACCGCATCGACAACCTGGGGCCCGGCGGCCTGGGGGCACTAGCGGCGGAACTGGCGAAGCACACAAT
>JAGPGE010000686.1 GCA_018056145.1 Armatimonadota bacterium | reverse complement strand
ATACAATGAAGTGTGGCGACGCGGGTTCATCAAGGCGATCGGAGCGGGGCCGGCGCAGATCCAGCAGGCCCGCTCCTGGGGATCCCATGCCAGCAAGATCGTGGCGACCCTCAGAGCCGGGCACGTTGGCGACAAGCTCACGCCCGAAGACCTGGAGCGCATCGTCACCTGGATCGACATCAACGCGCCTTACTATCCGACCTACGCCAGTGCTTATCCCGGTAACCTGTCCGGGCGATCTCCGCTGGACGACGAACAACTCGAGCGCCTGGAGGAACTGACAGGCGTGCCGCTGCGGAGTCAGGCAGCCCACAACGCCAACCATGGGCCGCAGGTGAGCTTCGAGAGGCCCGAACTCAGCCCGTGCCTGTCCGCGGTGCGCGAGAAAAACCCGGAAGCATACCTGGAAGCACTGGCCATCATCGAAGCAGGTAAGCGGATGCTGACCACGCGACCACGGGCGGACATGGAGGGTTTCGTCGCTTGCGAGGTGGACCTGCGTCGCGAAGAAAAGTACGCAAGACGGCTTGCCATCGAAAAGCGCAATCGGGCCGCGGTGCGCGCCGGTGAGAGAGTGCCCGACGAAGGTGAACACTAGCCGCAGGGGGAACGTCTCGGGAATGAAAAGCTCAAGAGAGCATCAAGCGGATGCTCATCTGGAGGTCCGTTGATGGCCGAACATGCCGCCGCGCCCTCGCAGCAACTCTATACCTTCACCCGCAGCAGGCAGGAGTTTGACGAACTGTTCCTGACCCTTTCCGGTCCTGACTGCACGGATATCGGCGAACTGGTGGACAAGGCTGAGGGCGCGCGGATCGTGCGCGCCGATGTCTTCGGCCCCCCGACACCGGATTGGGAAGAGCCGGACTTCCCCGTGACCTGGGTCTGCAATGAGCATCCCGAAGGGGCCGACCTGAGCGGGGTCTACCTCCACGCGGTGCAGGGTGTGGAGACCCGCCCGCTCCTTGTTGATGGGCGGGTCGTCGGCACGGTCGTGGAGACACCCCATGCCACCGAATGTACTCTCGCGGGCATCCGCTCGGTCCACACTCACAGGCCACGCCCCGAACAGGCGCGCGAGACATTCGAGAACATCGAGAAGGCTCTCGCCCAGGTGGATATGGACTTCTCCAACGTCGTCCGCACCTGGCTCTTCCTGGACCAGATACTCGACTGGTACAAGGAGTTCAACGGTGTCCGCACCCAGTTCTTCAACGAGCGAGACGTGTTCAGCAGGCTGGTTCCCGCCAGCACCGGAATTGGCGGCGCGAACCCAGCCGGATCGGCGATGGTCGCTTCAGCCTTCGCAATGAAGCCAAAGTCCGATCAGGTCTGCGTCCAGGCAGTGCCCTCGCCCCTGCAGTGCCCAGCGCTAGCTTACGGAAGCTCCTTCAGCCGCGTGGTTGAGGTCTCGACGCCGGGCTGCAGACGGCTGCTTGTGTCTGGGACCGCGAGCATCGACCCGGATGGGAACACGGTGTTCGTGGGCGACGTGGACGGTCAGGTTGCGAAGACCTTCGAGGTTGTGCAGGCGATCCTTGAGTCGCGGGGCATGGACTGGAGTCATGTTACCCGCGCCACAGCCTATGTGCGGCTCACTTCCGACGTAGGCGCATATCACCGGTTCGTGGCCTCGCGCCCGGACCTTGCGACACTTCCGGCGATCGTGGCGAACAACATGATCTGCCGCGACGATCTTCTCTTCGAACTTGAAGTCGACGCCGCACGGTGTGACTGACGGGCGGCGCGGCTATATCCCGCCGGGCGGCGCGGATGGCTCGACTGGGCCAAGTCGCAGGGGCTCTGCCCCTGCACCCCACTGGGGCCCAGGCCCCAGGACCCATACCCGAACCCATAGGGCCCCGAGCGATGCTCGGGACCCTATGGGTTCGGGCGCTCTGGTGTGCTACATCCTCAGAACCTCAGGCGTGTCCTCACTCGGTGCAGTACCTTCCGGCAATACGTCGAAATCCAGCCGCACCACCAGGCACGTGTTCGCAAGCATATTCACCGGCAGGTTCCGCATGCGCAGGCAGGGCTTGCCGGACGCATGTTCGCTGGGCAGCAGGTCCACGGAGCAGTCCACTGGCGCGCCGGTGTTCAGGAGCTTTGCCCGCACGGGCATGACCGCCAGGGGGTTGAGCTTCACTGCTGCGGTCGGGTTGTCGCGATGCAGGTGCACGTAGACGGTGTTGCCGCGCCGGGTCAGCAGGACATCATTGCTCGCAACGAGACCGGGCGCCGGTTCGACGTCCTCCACGGATTCGCGGATGCGACCGAACCACGCCCCCACGCGGCGCAGAATCTGGACAGCCTGCGGAGGGATCACTCCCTCCGCAGTTGGCCCCACGTTGAGCAGGTAGTGAGCCCCTCTGGCCATATACCGGTCGATGCTTCGCATGAGGTGTCGGTCGGTGTAGTAATCCTCGTCCCGCCGGAATCCCCAGCTCTCGATGCCCACTGACTGGCATGCCTCGGTGGGTCTTTCGAAGCCTTTCAGCGCGTCGAGCCCCTCCTGATAGTCGCGTTCGGGCGTGCCGAAGTCCCCCTCGTCATACCCCCGGTCGTTGATGACGATGCCAGGCTGCAGCTCGCGGATCATCGCGTTGATCGACGGATCCCGGTGCTGCGGCACGTTCATGTCCCACCAGAAGCCGTGAATGCGTCCATAGTTCGTGCAAAGCTCCCGCACCTGGGCCTTCAGGAACTCCAGGTACTTGTCCAGGTCGGGCGCATCCCCAGGCTCCGGGCCGGGCAGTTCGTGATGCCTTCCCTGGTTCGGGTAGTTTGGATGGTGCCAGTCAGCGCACGAGTAGTACCAGAAGAGCGGGAAGTCCCGGCGGTGGCATGCATCCGCCAGCATCCCCAGGATGTCCTTCCCGTATGGGGTGTTCATGGTGTTGAAGGGCGTCTGCGCGGTGTCCCAGAGGCAGAATCCGTCGTGGTGCTTCGCGGTGATGCACAAATACTGCATCCCGACTTCCTGCGCCAGGTCAAGCCACGCCTCGGGCTCGAAGCGCACCGGGTTCCACTGGTCGGCGAACTTCACATACTCCGCGCGTGACATGCGCCCCCGCCATTGGAGTTGCTCATGCCAGGCGGGGATCGCGTAGATGCCCCAGTGAACGAACATGCCCAGCCTGGGTTGATCGAACCAGGGCGAAGGAGCAGTCGCTTTGTCAGTCATGCTCGTGAAACCTCCGATAGGCGCCCCTCAGCGCCGGCCTTGTCTCAGTCAGCGCGCCGCGCTCCCAGCCTGGGTAGCACGCGGCCAGTGCGAGCCATGTACTCTTCATAGTCTCGGCCGAAATGCTCACGCATGACCTCTTCCTCCTGCCCCACGCGCGAGAAGTACAGGGGTGCATAGAAGAAGAGCATCGCGGGCCCGGCCAGCCAGTTCTGAACAAGGAAAAGCTGAGCAATCGCCCAAAGCCAGTGAGCGGCATACATTGGATGCCGGA
>JAGPGE010000042.1 GCA_018056145.1 Armatimonadota bacterium | reverse complement strand
CATAATTCAAAAAACTGTCCAAGAAATCGGGGGCGGTACAGGATACACTGATTTTCGCGGGAGAGAGTCGGAACGGCTGCTTTTGCTGATCATGATTGACGCGCTCCGCTGGGACTACATCGCGCGTGTTCCCTATTTTCGGTGGTTGGCCTCGCAGGGCCCAACGGCCCGGCTGCGGGAGCCATTCGGCTTCTACATTTGGTCCCCGCTACTTTGTGGGGCTGAAGCGCTGAAGGGAAATCGCTTTATGTTTGTCTTTGACCCGGAGCGCTCGCCGTTCCGCTTTTTGAGAGCGATCGACCCCGATTTGCTGTGCGGTACGGACAGCCGCCCCCTAATCCATTCGACTATTGCCTCGCGCCTGACAAAGTACGTGAAAAGTTACGCAAGCACTCTGGACGTACCCCTTCCCTTGCTCCATTTCTTCGACTTCGGGTGGCAGCAAGTACCCTGGATGCCGGTGGATGGGCACCGTCCCATTACGCGGGAGGTGGCGGAAGCTGGATGGCGCTGGGCTGTGCTGGCGTGGCCGTTCCTGAATGCGTCCTTTCCCGGGGATCATGGCATCTGCGAGGAGGCGTGCCAGATTCTGGAGCTACGCCCCAGATTTGTGTTAGTGCACTTCCAGCAGATTGATGGTTTGGGCCACTCCTTCGGCCCGGGTTCCCGCGAGGTGACAGAAGCATGTGCGCGAGTCGGCGAGTACGTGGAGCGAGTTTTGAAGGAGGCGGAATCGCGCTACCAGGCAGTCGATCTGTTGCTGTCTGGAGACCACGGGATGGTTGCCACGGTCGGGTCGATCGATCTTTGGAGCCGCCTCTGTCGGCTACCGCTTCGGCTGGGCGAAGACTACGTCTGCTTCCTCGACTCCACCGTCGCCAGGTTCTGGTTTCTCCGCCGAGGGGTTCGGGAAGTCCTTGTCCGAATGCTCGAATCCACGCCCGGCGGGCGAATTCTCCAGGCGGAAGACTTGCGGAAGTACGGACTCGATAAGGTGGGGTGCCAGAATGGCGAGATGTACTTCCTGGCTGAGCCGGGGCTCGTGATAGCGCCGAGTTTTTTCGACATGAAGGGCGGTATCCTACGGGGCATGCACGGCTACGACCCGGGCTGTGCCGACAACCAGAGCGTCATCCTCTACCACAGCTCGCAAGCAGCGAAGCTGCGCTTCTCCGGAGAAGTGATCGACGTGCCTGAGGTCTACTCGCTCTGCCGCCATCTGTTGTTCGAAACCCGGGTGAAGCGCGGCCTTGAAGTTCGCGCAGTGGTCCCGTCCGCCGATATGAGCTATTGCCGCGAACCTGCGGCTGCGGGCCGGGTCCGTTCGGATCTGAAAAGGATCCTCGCTGCGGTTCGCCAGGAGTTCCGGGACCTCAAGGCGGTCCTGCTGACAGGCAGCTTCGGCCGTGGGGAGGGGGCCATGTGGAGGAATGCCCAGGGGAAGTGGATCCCGGTCAATGACTACGACCTCGTCGTTGTGGCCCCCACCGCTTCCAACCAGCGGGCCGTGGAACTGGGCAGGCGCCTAGCGGTTGATCTTGGGATCGACGGTGTTGACCTTGGTGTCTGGCCCTCGGTGGAAGATCATTGGGCGAGCGGCGATGTGCCGCTGTTCGTCTACGACCTCCGCTACGGGAGTCAGGTGGTGTGGGGCGACGCGGACAGCCTCGCCCCGCTATCCTTCTATTCCCCCCGGCAGATTCCGTTACGCGAAGGAGTTCAGTTGCTCTTCAATCGGATGGCCGGTCTCCAGCTTGCGCTGGTGCGCGGCAGGTGCCCAACAGACTGCCGCTACAGCTGGAACCAAGTGATCAAGGCCGCGGTGGCGGCCTGTGACTGGTATCTGTTGCTATGGGGAGATTACACGACGCGCACAACTGACAAGATGGTGCGGTTCCGTACACTGGCTAGGGCGGCAGGTCTGGCAGGGGAAGATCGGCAAATTGTGGAGAGTTACCTTACGCGGAAACTCGTTCCAGAGTATGGCCCGACGACGGTTTTGGAGGCGGAGCTGGACCGAGTCGGCCTGTTCTTGCAGGAGACTATCATGGCCGCCGTCACAGCGGTCACAGGCGAGAGATATGCAAATGTTACCGAGCTTTGCCGACGGTTTCCCTTCGCCGCGCCGGTGACCGGGCTCGACGTGGACATTGACAATCAAGCCTGCCTTGAGCATTCCGCCGATTCCGGCTGGGCTGTCCGGTTGCCCGAGCCGGGCTTCTCGTTGCGGAATTCGCTCTACGCAGCCCTGACGGCGATGATTCGCGCCGGGGACGGCCAGGCCGCCGGTGAGGATCTCACACGCCGTATGGTCGAGCTACCACTTCGCATGGATGTCAGCGGGGTGCGGAGCCTTTTGGTGTCGTTGTGGGAGCACTGGTGCCACTCAGCTTAAGGGGCTGGGTGTCGCGCCTAACATAATCAGTTGCAGTACGGTAATTCCAATGCCCAAGGTGAGCGTCATACTTACGATTTACAATCAGGCGGAGTTCGTGCGGGATGCCGTGTCCAGCGTCCTCGGTCAGTCGTTCACTGACCTTGAGCTGATTGCGGTTGATGACGGTTCCGAGGACGATTCTTTCGAAATCCTTGCTTCCTTCAGCGACCCGCGGCTCCGGCGGGTCCGCCAGAAGAATCGCGGGGTAGGAGCGGCGCGCAATCGAGGTTTCAAGCTCTGCAAGGGCGCGTATGTCAATTTCCTGGACGGGGACGACTATTTTGGCCCTGAGAAGCTGGCTCGCCAGGTGGAAGTCCTGGATTCCTCACCCGAGATCGGGCTGGTGTTTTGCGACGTTATTATGGTTGGCAGCGACGGGCGCCCCCTAAGCGATTACACGGTCAAGTCCGGCCTTCGGCCCTTTTCCGAGAACCTGCTGGCGGCACTTCTTGCGGGCGGGTTCATGCCGCCTCACGCGGTGCTGATGCGGAGAGAAGTCTTCCAACAGGTCGGGATGTTTGAGGAGGACCGAAGCCTAGCGGGGAACGAGGATTACGACCTGTGGCTCCGCGTTGCCGCGGAAGGACACCGCGCCTTCTTCGTGGATGCCAAAGACGCGTACTACCGTATCCACGGACATAACATCAGCCTGGATCAGGGCCGCATGTCGCTCTCCAGGCAGCGTGTCCTGGTTCGAGTGACCAAGAAATATCCGGAAAGAATTGCCACGTCCCTGGACGCGCTCCAGTCGATCCAACGGGATCTGCACGTGGCCACCCAATTTCTCCACGCCACGGTGAGAGAGCGGGAAGCCGAACTGGTCAAGCTTCGCACGCAATTGGAGGCGGCACAGGCGAAGATATCGGTGGCCGAGCAGCGGGCGGGCGAACTGGCTGCCTGGACCACGAAGAAGGATGCGCACATACGGCACTTGGCGAGCGAAACTGAGAAGTTGGTCCGGTTGCTGGACGAGGCGGCAGCGGAGAGAAGCCAGGCGCAGCATCGCTTGAACGAACTGCTGGCGGCGCAGGCGGCGGGCCAGCAGCGAATCGCCTCGCTGGAGCGGGGTCTGCAGGAGAAGGCACTGCTCCTCCAGCAGCTCCAGGGGCGGGAGAGGGAGTTGCTCGCGGCCGGCGCCAAGCAGGAGGAGCAGCTCCAGCGACTGGGCGAAGAGTTGAGGGAGCTGCACCGGCGGCGGGAGGAAGCCAGTGCCGAGCGGTCCTGCCTGGAGCAGCGGGTCGGCGAACTGCTGGCGGCGCAGGCGGCGGGCCAGCAGCGAATCGCCTCGCTGGAGGAGCGATTACGAGAGAAGACCGGCGAGGTGGTCCACCTGCAATGCCGTCTCCAGGAGCTTGGATCCAGGAACGCCGCACAGGAAGAACAAATCCGGCGGCTTACGCTGGAAACCCAAACCCTGATCCGGCTGCTCGAGCAGGCATCCTCCCAGAGAGAACACCTCCAGCAGTCCCTTGCCGATCTCCGGGCGGCAACGGCAGCGGTTGAAGGGAAGGTCCGTTCTCTCGAACAGCGGCTCGAAGAACAAGTCGCAGAACTGGAGCGTACCCGGTCCGCAAAGGCGGCGCTTGAACTGCAACTGCGGGGGGCGATCGAGCAAGCGGAGCGGTTTCAGAGGGACCTGGCGTCGTCGCAGGAAGAACTCGCCGCTGAGCGGAGAGCTTCCCAGTCCCTCGAGGCCGAAAGGCAGGGATTACAGAGCCGTATTGACGAGCTGGCGGCGTGGGCGGCGAAACAAGCGCAACACATTGACGAGCTGGCGAACTGGACAGGGGTTCAAGACCGAGAGAACCGTGCTTTGCGGATGCGGGTCAAGGAGCTCGGCGAAGCTCTGGCCGCAAGAATCCGTTCGCGAGACGAGCTGGCGCATGCATTGTGGAACCGGAGCCTCAGAGTCCGACTTCGCAGGGGGCTCCACGGCCTCCTGGACCGTTTGCAGGCGGTCTTCCCCGAAAGAGTGCGGGCAGCAGTCCGGCCGGTGTACCTCCCTGTGTATCGGTCCTTGTTCCCGCAGGGCAAACCGCAGGTGCCCGCGTTCGCTGCGTCGAAGAGCACACCGGCGGTGGAAACCCCCGCTCCCGCAGCGGCCGAACCAGCCGCCCCGGCTGCTCCTTCGGCTGTGGCGTTCCCATGCCCACCGCGTCCGCAGCCGGCGTTGTGGACCGGGTATTGGCCAAGGGTCAGCGTTGTTCTGCCAGTCTGGAATCAGGCGCGGCTGCTTGGCGAGTCGATCCGGTCCGTGCTCGACCAAACCTACCGAAACCTGGAACTGATCGTGGTCGATGACGGATCCGAGGAGGATCTGGAGGCGGTTTTTCGAAGCTTCTCCCATGACCACCGCCTACGCGTCGTGCGCCGGTCTCACGAAGGCCTCCCGCAAGCGCTGAGCGCAGGCTTTTGGCACGCGAGCGGGGAATTGTTCACCTGGACTTCCGCAGACAATTTGATGAAGCCGAGCATGCTGGCGACGCTGGTGGATTTCATGCTGCGTAATCCCGACGTCGAAATGACTTACGGTGACATGGATCTGATCGACGACCAGGGAAAGCCTCTCTTCGATAGTGACTACCGCCGGCCGGCCCAGCGCACCGGGAGGACCAACGAGCTGCGCCTGCCGCGTTCAGTCGAAACGCTCGGGCTGCTGGCGGATAACTTCATTGGCGCGTGCTTCCTGTATCGCTCCCGCGCTGGGAGGGCGATTGGAGCTTACGACAGCGCCATGCTCGGAACGGAGGACTACGACTACTGGCTGCGGATCTCTTTGATCGGGAGGATCGCGCATGTTGACAGCGACGAATGCCTCTACTCCTACCGCGTGCATACCGACTGCCTGAGCGGCAGGCACGCGGAGAGGATCGCCGGCCACGCCCAGGAGCTGATCGTCTATCATCAGGAACGCTGCCACTTCCACAACCAGCGCTTCGAGATCCTCGCCCAATTGAGAGAGGACAGCCGCGGCTGGTTCCGAACCATCACCGAGTTGACCGATGTGCTGTCAGCCGACGGGCACCACGTGACCATAGCATACCGCGCCGAGGAATCCGAAGCCTGGCTGCGGTCAGCCGAAGGGGAGCGCGCCGCTATCAAACGGGCCGTGATCAGGTTGGACCCAACGGCTCCTTATCCGCAAGGCAGCCAGACATTCGTGTTCCTGGCGCACGAGGATCCGCCTGCTGGCGCCGACCCGTACCTGACCTGGGTCCTCTGTGAGTCAGCAGAGCAAGCCCGCGCTTTGCCGCCGGCTTTGCAGCAGAACTGGACGGTGCTTCCGAAAATGCGCTTCCGCTATCAGCAGGAACTGGCGCTTTGCCGGAAGGCCCGGGACAATCGTTTCACCCCGTGGGATTTCCAGCAGTTCAGGGAACCGCTGGTCCTGTGCCTGGGGCCGTTGGACGACGACATCATTGATTGGGAGTTGCTGGGTCGCTTGATCACCCGATATCCGGACTGGACGTTCCTATTCGTGGCCAATTCGCAGGCCCATTCAACAGACCCGCGCAGCAGGCTCACCCGCCTGGAGTCCGTCCACTATCTCGGCTGGAAGAGGGTTCAGGAGTGGCCCATGTACTTGTCTCGAGCGGCCCTGCTGCTGATGCCTTTCCGCGATTGCGAACGCGCGACAGCTCATGTCTGGGACGTCATGGTCACTTACCTAGCGGCAGGGAAGCCGATCCTGGCGACCGAAGTGCTGGCGAAAGCCGGCTTTCAGGACGCCCCCAACACGTTCGTGGCCTCGGCGGAAGCGTTTCCGGCCACCGCGCGCGAGGCGCTGAACGCCTCGACGGATTTGGCCCTGACCGACCGGTATCTCGAAACCGTGTCGCCACAGTTCTTGACCAGACAGCTCATTGGAATTGCCAGCACCCGCCTTCACTTCCATCGCACGCGGCGGACGGCCCAGCGAGGCGCTCCCGCTGTCCACAGCCGGAAGGCGCAGCGGCGCTGTGTCCTCGAGACGGCTAGCCTGGACAAGGGAGGGTTGGAAAGGGTCGTTGCCAACATGGCTATTGACCTGCGCGCTCACGGCTGGCGCCCCTCGATCGTGGTAACCGAGCGGGACGGGCAGATCGGCCAGCAGTGCCGTGTGGCGGGCATCCCCGTTCACTTCATCAAGCGGGATCCGGGCGCGTTGAAGGCCGTCCTGGAAAACGAGAAAGCGGACCTGCTTGTCGTGCATTACTCGAATCTCGGGCCTTGCGTGGCTTGGCGGTTGGGAATTCCAGTGGTAAGCGTCGTGCACAATTCCTACATTTGGTCGGATGCCGCCTTCGACCAGGAAGTGCGGCGCGCAGACCTGTACATCAAGAGCTATGTGGCAGTGTCAACTGGCGTCAAGCGGTATTTCTGCCGCAAGTACGGCGTGAGCCTGGATAAGGTTCTCGTGATCCCGAACGGCATCAACATCAGCGATTACGAAAAGGCTCTGGCCGAAAGGCCGATCATCACCCGAGCCACGCTTGGCCTGGCTCCCGACGACGTCGTCCTTCTGAACGTGGCATTCCTAATCGGGACGAAAGCACAGGTGCATGCCGTCAAGGCGGTGCAAGAGGCCAGCGAGCGGTGTCCAAGGCTGCGTCTCCTGTTGGTCGGCGCTGCCTATGACCGAAACTACGCCGCGGAGGTCAGTCGCGCGATCGAGGAGAGCGGACTCGGAGCCCGCGTGCTCCTTTGTGGGGAAACCGATCGGGTGGCTGATTATTACCGGCTGGCCGACGGCTTTCTCCTCAGCTCGCTGACCGAGGGCTGGAGCCTGGCAATGACCGAGGCCATGTACTTCCAACTGCCGCTGATCCTGACAGATGTCGGCGGGGCTTCCGACGTCATTGAAAACGGTGACATTGGTATCCTTGTTCCGCCGGCGTTCTCCGATCCGCTGGAGGTCAGCGCCGCGAATCTGTGGGACTACTGCACAAACCGGTCCCCCAGGAATCTTGACGCGCTGGCCGCGGCTGTGGTAGAGTTGCACGACGAACTGGACTTGTGGAAGCAAAAAGCCAAAGCCGGTCGGCGCAAGGTTCTTGAGCGATACGATCAACGCTTGGTAGCCGAGCGCTACCAGCGCTGTTTTGAAGAGGTTGTATATCGGCACCATGGGCATCTTGAGTCCTAGCAAGACTTCCGGCACCGGCATTAGGAACCTGATGGCGCGTCCAGTTTTGCCATTCACTATGCCTAGTCCTCTCTTCACCAGACACTTGCCCGCAGCCTTGTTTTTCCTGGCGCTCCTAATCAGCTTGCTAGGCGTGGTTCGTACCAGCTTCCTGCCCGAACAGCAGTTTCTAGCAGGCACCATCATTGACGACGCCGTATATTATCTGGTTCCAGCTCAAAACTTCATCAACGGCCACGGGTACTCCTTTGACAAGATCCACCGTACGAACGGTGTCCAGCCCCTCTGGGCGGTTGTCGCCATGCTGATAGCGGCAATATGCCCCGATCGCTTGGCTGCCATGCGTCTTCTAGTGCTCTCGGGCGGTCTGCTTTGGCTGTCCGCAGGCATTGTGCTCTTCTATGCCTTGCGCAGCGCATGGCCGGGGGTGGCTTTGCTGAGTAGCATCCTTTGGTTGTTCACGGGATTCACCGACCGGCTTGCGTTGCAGGGAATGGAGAATGGCCTGACGGGTTTTTGCCTCGCCCTCACCATCTGGATTGGCGTGCGGTTCCTGTACGAGGGCGGATCTCCGAGCCGATTCTTCTACGTGGCACTTGGACTGGTCGCAGCACTGGTTTCCCTCTGTCGCGTGGAAATGCTGATACTTCCTTTATTTCTCACTCTTGCTACGCTCCTGGGATTGTTTGAAGAGCCGCGCTCTTCTGAGCGCTGTTGGCGAAAGGCGGCCGCTGTTCTCTGCCCCACGTTGCTCCTCTTTGGGGTATATGTGTTCACAAACGTCGTTTACTTCGGCGGTCTGCTTCCGGTGAGCGGCGCCGCAAAACACTTCCATAACCAGCAGTGGCTCCGGGCCAGCGGCTGGCCGTTCGGCGGGTTTTTCGGCAACCTTCGATTTCACCTTGCCTACCCATGGGAAATCGCAAGCTCTGCCATCACCGCTTCAGCCGACCTTTTTCTTTGGCAACGTTTCGGTATGGCCCTGGGAAGGGCGCGCCTTCAGACGATTGTGAACGTCGGCTGCCTGGCCGGGCTGGTCTTGAGCCTAATCAGACTCGTCTCCGGCAAGGGCAGCAGCACACTGCGAGAGCTGACGGCATCGCCATGGAGGCGCTTTTGCCTTGTTCTCCTTCTGTTTGCTTTCGCCCATGAGCTGCTGCTCGCCCTGCTGAATCCCTACTTTACACTCTACGGCACATGGTACTTTCCCGCGCAGTTAATGGTCTCTGTGCTCGCGCTGGGGGCCGCTGGGGTCTCTATGACACGCGTCTTGAGCAACGTGACGGCGAGGCTCTGGCGAGTGGATGCCAGTCGGGTTGGGTTCGCACTCATTCTTGTTCTCACCAGCGCTGTCGTTCTGGTGAACGTCGGCTGGCGCCTTGGTGTCAGGGTGGCGGACACGCGACCGAGCATGCTGCTCACCTTCAAACGGGCGGGAGAGTGGATGAGTTCCCGACTTCCGGGAGTCCAGCGTATTGCAACAATTTCCTCGGGTTTTGTCAATTACTTCGCACCACACCATCAGGTAATTAACCTTGACGGATTAATGAACAACTACACGTACTTGCATGAGTACCTTGCCCGCGGCCGTCTTCGGGACTACCTGCGGGCGGAAAAGATTGAGTACTTCGCTGATTACGCGCCCCTTGACAAATGGCGCAACGGCGTTAGCTGGGGTGGCAACGTTCCTGTGGACCAGATGGAATTGTTGCGCTGGTTTGTGGTGCCCGACGGCAGCTCGGCATATGCGATCTGGAGGCTTCGTGCGGCTGGAAGGCAGGGGCAAATTCAAAGTTGTGCCGCGCCATGCGACCGTCTTTCTCAAATTCAGTTTGAAGCAATGGTTCTCAAACGGCACATGGTGATCGGTGCTGATGAACTGACGGCTTATCGGCGCGGTCATCCAGATGCAGTCGTAGTAACATCGGTCTGGCAAAGGCCCGGTGCGCCGCTCCGGCATGTCGTGATGAACCGCCGGGAATTTCGGTCGTTGCGGCTGAAGCCGGCTGAACTGGATCTGGGTTCCAAGCTGAACGTGACCTTCGCCGACAGCGTTGAGCTTCTGGGATTTGAGGCTGCCGCTTGGTCGGTGGCGCGCGGTGACGAATTCGTTTACAGCCGATACTGGCGCGTCCTTCGTCCGCCCCCGAAGACCGACCTCACAATAGAGGTTTACATTCACCCGGCCCTTCCCGGATGGTTCTGGCACAGAGACCCGGGAGCGCACGGCACGCTCCCTGTGAAGGAGTGGGAACCCGGGGACGTCATCGCCGAGACATATTCGGTGCCTGTGCCGACCGACATTCGCCCGGGCGTGTACCCAGTCCACGTCGGACTTTGGAATCCCGCCACGGGTTGGCAGCCCACCGACGGTCCGCCGGATCCTCACCGGCCCGGCATGGTTTTTGTTGGGAATGTGGAAGTCCGCTGAGTTGACGCGTGCTGCGATGTGCATGCTGCATCCGGTCCAACTGCCACCGTTAAACGAGTTCGAGTTCGCGGCCTGCCTGCGCGCAAGCGACTCCTACGCCCATGGCTCAGCCCAGCGCCGGGCATATAATATCGAGGCAAGCCTTGCCCGGCTACACGGCATACTGTGCAACATGCTTGCATGCCATCTGAAATTAATTTTTGAAGGACCGACGCTCGACGTTGTCTCAGGCTGGGGCCTCCTCTTTCCCGCCATCCGGCAGTGGCTGCCTTTGATGCTCCCGTATTGCATCGCAGAGATGGCGGGCGAGGCGATTGTCTGCGATGGGTATGAAATACCGTGCTCTCACTCGGTTGCCGGGGGACAAAGATGAAGAGCCGTTACAAACCAAAGGACGTTGATTGGTCACAATACTTCACGATCGCTGAACCCGACGCCGAACGGCAGTGGCAGATTTTTGAGCGGCTCCTGTTTGGACCTGACGGGTCCGTTTTTGACTTCAATGCTGTGCTCGACTTTGCTTGCGGCCACGGACGAATGGCCGCACGGTTTGCGAAATTCGCGAGGAAGTTGATTTGTTGTGACATAAACGAGGAGTCAGTGGAGTTCTGCCGTCGGCGATTCGCAACTTGGCAAGGTCCGTGTGTGTTCGATTTTGTACTCAACACGGACACCCACGTACCCCTTCTGGACAGCTCCGTCACGTTCGTGTACTCCTGGGACGCTATGGTTCACTTCGAAATAGACGATCTGGATTGCTATCTACGAGAATTCTCCCGCATTCTCAAGAAAGCTGGCTGTGGTTTAATTCACCACTCAAACTACGGTAGTCTTGAGGCGAGCGGAGCGCGGGCGTGGAATGAGAACCCGCACTGGCGTGCCACCGTCTCCGCAAGTGACGTGAGGAAGCTTTGCGAAAGGGCTGGCATTTCGGTATTACAACAGGAGCTGCTGGATTGGACAATCCCGAAGTTGGATTGCATAACAATACTTCAGAAGAGGTGAAGGATATGACCCGTCCGCTGTCTGCGGTTTGTCAACGGAGATATGGCCGTGACTCGTAGTACGGTGGCGGTAATCCGCACGTCGTCGGGGAGGGCTTTGGCGGACGTCCAACGGCTGGCTGAGCTGGCCCGAATGCGCGAGGCGCTTGAGCCCGGCGTTCCCACAATCCTCAAGGACAATATCTCGTGGCACTTCCCTTTCCCCGGCGCCAACACCACCCCCTGGCAGCTCGAGGGGACTATCCTGGCCCTTCGGCAGCATGGGTTTAAGGAGATTGTGTGCGTTCAGAACAAGACGGTCGTCACCAATGCTTTCAAAGGCGAGGACCTTAATCACTACGTGCCCATTTTCCGCAAGTACGGCATCCCTGTGCTGTACAACTTCCGGGATTCGGACATGAAGTGGGTGGCGTATAAGCCGAAGCGCCGGATGCTCGCTCTCGATAGGGTTTACCCGGACGGAATCCGCCTGCCGGACTATTTTTTCTGGAAGAACATCGTCCACCTGCCCACCGTCAAGTGTCACATCTATACCACGACGACCGGCGCGATGAAGAATGCTTTCGGGGGCCTCCTGAGCATGCACCGGCACTACACTCATTCCTGGATCCATGAAACGTTGGTGGATCTGCTGAGCATTCAAAAGGAAATCCATTCCGGACTGTTTGCCATCATGGACGGGACGACTGCCGGGGACGGCCCCGGACCGCGGACGATGCGGCCGCATGTGAAGAACATCCTGCTTGCCAGCGCCGATCAGACAGCGATCGATGCAGTCGCGGCCAGACTGATGGGGTTCGACCCGATGCAGATCCCGTACATTCGGCTGGCCCATGAAACGGGGCTTGGCGTGGGAAAGCCAGAAGAGATCAAAGTGGTGGGCGACGACATCTCTGGCGAGAGTTGGGGGTTCACGGTCGGCGACAACCTGGCGAGCCGGGTGGGCGATCTTTGCTGGTTCGGGCCGCTGAAGCACATCCAGAAGCTGCTGTTCCGCTCGCCGCTGGTCCATCTGTTTGTGCTGGGCTCGGAGATCTATCACGACTGGTATCGGTGGCCGCTCAAAGACAGAAAGGTCTTCGATGAGTGGCGTCGGAATACCGAGTGGGGCCGGCTGTTTGATGCCTACTCTGCTTTGAATTCCCCGGCGGACTCACTAGCGGCCTCTGGAGCACCGAAGAGGTGAGCGTTTTGTCAACGGGGGCGCTGCTGCGGAACATATTGCGAAGCCTGAAGGAAGCCGTACGGCCCTACTACCTGAGATGGTTCTACTTCCCGCTTTTTCCCGATGCCCGCCCCGATCACTTCTCCACGTGCTGGGAATATCCCTGGCACCCGCTTTCCGTCCGCACGCTTATCCAGGCCGGCGAGACGAGCCGCCCACCTGGCTTCCTCTTCTTGCCGATGGCCGACTGGCACACCCGGATTCAACGCAGCCAGCATCTGGCCCGGGCGTTCGCACGTCGCGGTCATCACTGCTTGTTGCTGAACCCGCACCTCGGCCGGGAGTTCCGGTATACCCGCCTGAGGGAAAAGGATCACCGGGTCGCCCTACTGGAGCCAGGCATCGTGGAATTGCACGTAAGGCTGCCGCGGGAACCGGTATTCCATCACCGGCTCTTAAGGGAGGCGGAGAACCGGATTCTCCTGGGCGCACTAGAGGCGCTCATCCAGGCAGCTGGCGTCCGGCGGCTGATTCAGATCGTCTCTTTGCCAACTTGGTGCGACGTCGCGGGCGCGCTCAAGAAGCTCTACGGCTCTCCAGTCGTCTACGACTGCCATGACCTGCTTAGCGGATTCCAGGCAGTCGCACAGGAGATCCTCGAACGCGAAACGGAACTGTTCCGCTTGTCCGACCTGGTGGTGTTCAGCGCGCAACACCTGATGGACAGGAAGGTGGCTGAGTTTCCGTGGCTTCAGAACAAGGCGGTTATTGTGCGAAATGCCGTGGATTTCTCCCATTTCGCAGCGGAAGGCCGGGCAGCGTGCCCGGCCCGGACCGCCGCCAAGACGATCGGGTACATCGGCTCGTTGAACCACTGGTTCGATGCCACCGCAGTTTGGGAGGCCGCCTCGCGCCGACCGGAGTGGAATTTCGTATTGATCGGCCGCATCGAGGACCAGCGCGTTCTCGCGCTTCGTAAAGTTAAGAACGTTCACCTGCTTGGAGAGGTGCCTTACGCCGAGCTGCCGAAGCACGTGGCGCGGTTCGACGTTGGCTTGCTCCCGTTCCTGCGGAATGAGCTGACCCTCGCCACCAATCCCATCAAGCTGTACGAGTACTTCAGTTGCGGCTTGCCGGTGGTCAGCACGCGGCTGCCGGAAGTGGAGCTGTTCGGAGACCTGATTTACCTGGCGGACGATCCAAAGACCTTCGCCGCCCAGGTGGAGCGCGCCGCCGGGGAGACAGAGGGGTCTCTTCGAGAGCGGCGCATCGCCATTGCCCGCCAGGAGAGCTGGGAGTCCCGCGCAGACCAGCTATTGGCGGCTTTCGAGAGAATTGCTCCTGGTCTGATCTGATAGATTGGCCATTATGTCAGCACCACGCTCGCAACTACCGAACGACCTCCGGCCAGGAGTCGGCGGCGGAACACCTGAGCAGCAGTTCGCCCTGTTGAGGCTACCGGCCGACGGCATTCCGTTATGCGTCGATCTCGACGGGACGCTGGTTCGAACCGACACGCTACTGGAGAGCATCCTTGCCTTGCTGAGGGACAAACCTTTCTGCCTGTTCTTGCTGCCGCTCTGGCTGCTTCGCGGCAAGGCGTGGTTCAAGCACCAGATCGCGAAGCGGGCCGCGCTGGACGTCGAAAGCCTGCCCTATAACAAGCCCCTCCTTGAACTTTTGCGGCGGGAGCGAGCCAACGGCAGGCGGCTGGTTCTGGTCACCGCCTGCGACCAAGCACTCGCCCGGCGGATCGCAGAGCACGTGGCGTGTTTCGACGCCATATACGCTTCCGACGGTCGCACAAACCTGAAGGGCCGCAAGAAGTTGGGGGTTCTGCTAGACCAGTTCGGCCCTCGTCGCTTTATGTACGTCGGGAACAGCGCGCCCGATCTTTTCATCTGGCAGCAGGCAGCGTTGGCAGTCGTCATCAACCCGTCGGGAAAGGTCCGCAGGGCAATAGGGCGCGGGACCCTGAGGGCCGATCAAGTCGTCGATGACCGTGCCTCTCGCCTGCTGAGTTTCGCCAAGGCGGTCCGCATTGTCCAGTGGTCAAAGAATATTCTTCTCTTCGTCCCGTTGGTTCTGGCTCACAGGTTCACCGATCCTCAGCGCGTGCTTCACGTCGCCTGTGCTTTCCTTGCGTTCAGTCTTTGCGCGTCGGCTGTGTACCTGCTGAACGACCTGTGGGATCTCGATGCCGACCGCCGGCATCCCACGAAACGGAACCGCCCGTTCGCCGCCGGTGATCTTCCGCTTGGCGCCAGCGTCTGGATGGCCCCGGCGTTGCTCACGTTGGCGGGCTTGCTGGTTGCGGCGGTTGGGGGCCGCTTCATCCTGTGGTTGCTCATGTACCTGTTATTCACGCTCGCTTACTTGTTCTGGTTGAAGCGGCTGGTCTTGCTGGACGTGGTTGTTCTGGCAACCCTTTACACATTGAGAATCTTGGCCGGCGCCGCGGCCGCAGAGGTCCCTCTATCCGAGTGGTTTGCCGCCTTCTCTCTGTTTTTCTTCCTGAGTCTGGCGCTGCTCAAGCGGTACTCTGAACTGCGAGTTCTACGCTTCGACGGCGGCGAGGAGATTGCGGGACGCGGCTATCGGCCCGTAGACCTTGAGTTGCTTCCGGGGCTTGGCTCGTCGAGCGCCTATTTGTCGTGCTTGGTGTTGGCGCTCTATATTAACAGCCCCGAGGTCCGGGAGCTGTACTCTCGTCCGAACACTCTGTGGCTGCTTATCCCGCTGATTGTCTATTGGAGCAGCCGTGTGTGGCTCCTTGCCAATCGCGGCGAGATGCATGAGGACCCCGTCGTTTTTGCGCTCACCGATAGGGTAAGTTGGGGTGTTGTCCTCTCCATGTTGGCGGTGCTCTTTCTCGGCGGCATGATGTGACAGCCGCACCCCCATCAGAGGCCGCGAGCCTGTGACGGGGCCGCGAGGAGCGGGGCGCGGCCGCTCGAGCGCCTGGAGTGAGCTCAGTGGCCTCAGGTGAAGTCATGCACGCTTGCCGAAAACTCACAGATCTCCGTCTTGAAATTCAGCCGTCCTTCATACGCCTCGCGGACTGTTCGCATCGTGCCGTCCATCATCACCTCGCCGTGGTCCAGCCAGATGGCACGCTGGCACAGAGACTCCAAGGTGTCCAGGTTGTGCGAGACGCAAAAGATGGTCCTGCCGGCGCGCTTGAACTCCAGAATCCTCTCGAAGCACTTGGCCTGGAATGCCTGGTTGTACCGCCCCCGATTTCTTGGACCGTGTTTTGCATTCCC
>JAGPGE010000685.1 GCA_018056145.1 Armatimonadota bacterium | reverse complement strand
AGCCAGGCGTCAATGGCGGCGATGACCTTCTCGGGCGTGAAGCCGAAGTGGTCGGCGAGGGCCTGGTAGGGAGCGGACTCGCCGTAGCGATCCATGGCGATGATCAGACCGCAGCGCCCCACGTACTTCTCCCAGCCCATGGGACTGCCGGCCTCGATGGCTACACGCCGGGTGCCATCGGGAAGCACGGATGATCGGTACTCCTCCGATTGCTCCTCGAACACCTCCCAGCTCGGCATGCTGACTGCGCGAGCGGCCACGCCACGAGACTGCAGTTCTGTCGCGGCCGCCACGGCAAGATGGGCCTCGGAGCCGGTGCCGATAATGACGAGGGTCGGATCGCCTTCGCAGTCCAGCGCCACGTAAGCGCCGCGCTTGAGATCCATTGGGTCCAGACCGGCCGAGATGGTCGGGAGCTTCTGGCGGGTGAGGCACAGGAGTGTCGGTCCGGTAGTGCGTTCAAGAGCGATCATCCACGCAGCCGCTGTCTCGGGGCCGTCGGCGGGGCGAATGACCGTCACGTTCGGCATCGCGCGGAATGACGCCACGTGTTCGATGGGCTCGTGGGTCGGGCCGTCCTCGCCCACGAAGATGCTGTCATGGGTGAACACCAGGACGTTCGGAAGCTTGGAGATCGCTGCCACGCGAATGGATGGCCGCATGTAGTCGCTGAAGACCAAGAAAGTGCTTCCGTACGGCAGGATGCACCCATAAAGCGCCATCCCATTGCAGATGCCGCCCATGGCATGCTCGCGCACGCCGAACCGCAGGTTCTTCTGGTCGAACTGAAGCCGGGCTATGTCCCCGCTGCCCTTGATGAGGGTCTTGGTGGAAGGCGCGAGGTCGGCGGACCCGCCCAGCAGGGCCGGCACGTACTGGCTCACAACCTGGATCACCGCGCCGCCGTGATTCCGGGTGGCGTCTTCCTTGTCGCCCACGGCCTCCAGCAGCTTCGGGTAAAGGTCTTCGGGCACGGTGCGGTTCCACATGGCGTCCCAGACCGCGGCCAATTCAGCATCATTCGCGCGAAACGCGGCGAATGTTGCCTGCCAGGCTTCGTACGCCGGCAGGAGAGCCTCCGCGCGCTTTGCGAAGAGTTCGCGCACTTCGTCGGGTACTAGGAAGCGGGGCTCGGAGGGCCAGCCCAGATTCTTCTTGGTGGCTTCGAGTTCTTCATTGCCCAGTGGCTCGCCATGCACGCTGGAGGTGTCCTGCTTGTTGGGGCTACCGAAACCGATGTGGGAGCGGCAGAGGATCAGTGTCGGGCGCAGCGTGTCCGCCTGGCCCATCTCGATAGCCTGGGCGATCTGCTCGTGGTTGTGCGCGTCGACCTCGATGGTCTGCCATCCATAGGCGTCGAAGCGCTTGGCCACGTCTTCGGAGAACGCCAGGCCGGTGTCACCCTCGATGGTGATGTGGTTGTTGTCATACAGGTAGATGAGGTTGCCCAGCCCCAGGTGGCCGGCGATTGAGGCGGCCTCCGAGCCGATGCCCTCCATTAGATCGCCATCGCTCACGATCGCGTACACGTAGTGGTCGATGAGCTTGCGCTCGCCTGAGTTGAACCGCGCCGCCGCAACCTGGGAGGCGATGGCCATCCCCACGCCGTTCGCGAAACCCTGGCCCAACGGCCCCGTGGTGCATTCCACGCCGGGAGTCAGGCCGGCTTCAGGGTGCCCGGGGGTGATGCTTCCGAGCTGCCGGAAGTTCTTGATGTCGTCGAGGGAAACATCGTAGCCGCCGAGGTGGAGCATGGAGTACAGCAACATCGACCCGTGCCCCGCGGACAGCACGAACCGGTCGCGGTTCGGCCATTTTGGGTCGCGGGGGTTGTACTTGAGGAAACGGGTCCACAAGACGTAGGCCACGTCGGCCATGCCCATGGGCATGCCGGGATGGCCGGAGTTCGCCTGCTGTACCGCGTCGGCGGACAGCATGCGGATGGTGTTCACAGCGAGTTCATCGATCTTGGAGACAGCGGCCATGGGTCACACTCCCGGAGTCGGTTGCCGTACGGAACCCGGCAATTCTATGTCTTCTGGGCGATTTGCTCAAGGCATCGCTTCGGTTCTTCTCAGATTCCCCTGACGGGCAGGCCACCGAAGGGGTCGACCTGCGGCCTGTAACCGGGCGGGAACAGATCGTCGATCCGCCCACCATCCTGGTACAGCTGCCACGCATCCGGTGTTGACGGCACCTCCAGAGGCGGGTGCTTGCGCCAACCGTCTCCATCCAGCGGCAACTCGTAGCCATCCGCGCGGAAGCGGGCGATGAGGGCCTCGCGGTGCTGCGCCAGGACCTTCATATACGCCGGGTTGCCGCACAGATCGCGCATCTCAGGCTCACCCGCGACCCTCGGGAACAGCCACTCGCGATCATCCGCCACGGAGTATACATACTTGAACCCGCTGGTGATGTACCCGTACAGGCCCCGGTCGCCCTGCTGGAACTGGCAGATCACGCCCTCGCGGTCGCAGTCGCCGGCAGCCAGTTGCGCAAGGTCGCGCCCGGCGTGCTGCGGCTGGGTGTCAATGCCCGCCAGTGACAGGCAGGTGGGCAGGATGTCCACCAGGCTCGCAGGCGTCTCACAGACCTGGCCAGCCGCGAAGCGCTCCGGATACCGCACCAGGCAGGGAACTCTCGCCGCGGCGTCGAGAATGCTGCGTTTGCCCCAACTGCCGAAATCGCCCAGCAGCTCTCCGTGGTCGGCAGTGTGGATGACCAACGTGTTGTCCAACTCGCCTTGCTCTTCGAGATAGCTCAGGAGCCTACCGATTTGATAATCCACGAAGGACACGCAGGCGAAGTACGCGGCGCGGATGAGCCGGACCAGGTTCCCGTCGAAGCCCTGGTCGCGGTACTTGTACCGGTTCTGCACTCGGTTCCAGAAGGTAGTCATCTCCTCCCAGCCCAGCGGGAGGTGGGGGAAAGGCATCTCCACCGGGCGGTACAGACGGCTCCAGGGCACGGGGTTTTCGAAGGGCGGGTGGGGCTTGATGTAGCTGCTCCACAGGAAGAAGGGCCGGCTGCGATCTCGGCGCTGCAGGAACTCAAGCGACCGGTCGCCGGACCACTGAGTATTGTGCAGCCGGGCGGGAAGCTGGGAGGGCTGGGGAACGTAGTAAAACTCGCTGCGCATCCCGCTGGGGTCAACGATGTGCTCGTACCCGTTGGCTTTCAGGAAGTCGCAGAAGTCGTCGCCGTCTCGCATTCCCCCTTCTTCGCTGTAGTCGCGGCTTTCAAATCCCCAGAGATACCTGCTGTCTGGCCCGAAATGCATCTTTCCGACGCCGTGGGTCTGGTACCCGGCGCCCTGGAGCATCTCCATGAGCGACGTGCGTTCCTGAGGCATCGGCAGGTTGCTGACGCAGCCCGTCGTGTGCGCATATTCGCCCAGAAGCAGGCTGCAGCGGGACGCCTGGCAGACAGGTGAGGCGCAATAGGCCGAGATGAAGCTGGTTCCTTCGCGCAC
>JAGPGE010000684.1 GCA_018056145.1 Armatimonadota bacterium | reverse complement strand
CCGGCTTCAACCCGCCAAGGGGGACCGCAAGCCGCCACTGGCCATTTCCCGCGTCTTCAGCGACCAGAGCCGTCACTTCCCCGGTGGAGGACCACAATTCGGCCTTGGAGGGCGCCTTCTCAAGGGCGACCTTGACCTCCAAAGTCCCGACCGCCACCTGCTCCGGGGACATCTGGAATGCGATCACCGTGCGCGTGCCCACCCGGAATCCCTGGCTTGAGGGCTCATCCTCACCCGTGGTGAGGGGCAGTTGAGGCACAGTGGAGTACCCGACGAAGGCCCGCAGGTCCCCGCCGCCGAGGACGTTGTTGAGGGTGCGCATCCGCACGCCGTGGGTCTGGGTCGGCGCACTGCCCCCGGGAGCGGGCGCGGTCAGGCAGTTGGCGGAATCCGGACCGGCGCCCCAGAAGGCGTACCAGAAAAGTTTCACCTGGTCCGGCGACCGTGGGCCTTTCCGCAGCCACCACGACAGGGCGCGGCAGTACAGGCTGGGCAGATACTCTTCGAATGGATGCCAGCCGACTTCGGTCTGCCAGACGCCCTCGCAGAGCCCGGTGGCCACGTAGCGGTCCCAGAGGGTCACCATGGAGCCGAGACCGTTGTAGTGCACGTCGAGAATGTCGGTCCACTGCCAGGCCTGGCAGTCATCGAGAAGCCGCATGTACTGCTCAATCGAGTTGCTGCAGGGCCAGCCGCCGAAGACCACCTTGCAGCCGTGCCGGCGGATAATGCGCGCCGCCGGCATGTAGACCTTCGTGAAGAAGTCCCGGTCGCTGTCACCCTTCCAGAAACCGGCCTTGATGGTGGGCTCGTTCCAGACCTGGAAGTACTTGAGATTGTACGGCTCCGCCTTGTAACGGGATACCACCGTGTCCACGAAATCCTCCCACTCCGCAAGCCGGGGAACGTTCGGGTTGGCCTCTTCCCCGGCCCAGCCCGCCGTGTATGCGAGGATCGGCAGAATCTCACAGCCCGCATTGTGTGCGTTGAGGACCATGCTGTCATAGCGCTCGAAGCGCCAGTCATCGTTGGCCGGCTCGATCTCGTTCCAGGAGAAGTCTTGGCGCCCCCAGCCGACCCCGAGTTCCGTCCACAGCGGGCCGCCAGGTGGGTTGACGGCGCCGGCGAAGTCGGTCAAGCGGGGCAATGAAGCGGTCTGGGCCATGCAGGCCGGGGCAGTGCAAAGGCACGCGGCGGACACGGCGATGATGAGAGGGATCAACATACGCGGACGAAACCTCCTGCAGCATCGGTGTGCCTGCGGGAGGTCAGTTCGCTCTTCGGGGGCCAATTTCCTGCGCTTCAGGCGGCCAGAGACTGGATCTTGTAGCCCACGCCGGGAACGGTCACGATGATCTCCGGGTGCTTGCGATCTCTCTCCAGCTTCCCGCGCAGCCGGCCGATGTGGACGTCCAGGGTGCGGGTGCGGATGCCTTCGGGATACTGCCAGACCTCCCAGAGCAGATCGCGGGAGGGGATGACTTCGTGGGGCCGGGAAGCCAGGGCGCACAGGAGGTCGAACTCCTTGGGCGTCAAATCCACGTTCTGGCCGCGACAGGTCACCGTCCTGCGGTCCTTGCGGATGTAGACCGGGGGGACCGCCAGTTCCCGCGTGCCTCCCTGTTGGGGATACTCGTTCACCCGGCGCAGGATGGCGCGAATCCGCGCCACCAATTCGCCACGGTGGAAAGGTTTGACCACGTAGTCGTCCGCACCCAACTCCAGCCCCACGATGCGGTCGACTTCCGAGTGCCGGGCGGTGAGCATCACGATAGGCACGGCGCTGCGGCTGCGCAACTGTCGGCAGACGTCGAGTCCGTCCATGTCGGGCAGGCACAGGTCGAGCAGGATGATGTCCGGCGAGGCGGCGGCACAGGCTTCGAGGGCCGAAGCGCCGCTGGTGACGACCTGGGCGGTGAGCCCGGCGTCGGACACGGCGTCACTCAGGGCCTGGTGGAGATAGGCTTCGTCTTCGACAACCAGGGCGGTACGGTTCATGCGGGACTCCCACTCTGCGGCCATTGGCGCGCACAGGCGCGAGGGAGGGCCACAGTGTCCAATGTGATTGCAGGCGCGCTCTTCTCGGGCAAAGGGACGCTTGGGGTGCGCGCCTTGGATGTCGGGACTTCCGGGCCGGCCAGCTTCTCATCGAATTCGCCGCTTCGGGCGTCTGCGGGAGCGATCCGCACCTGTTGCTCGACCGCTGGAGGCCCCCCGAATTCGCCCCCGGGCACGAGGTCTCGGGAGTCGTCCCCGAGATCGGTCCTTGAGTGCAAGACCTGGCGCCCGGAGACGCGGTCATGGTGGGCCCTTTCATCTTCTGCGGTGGGTCCCGTTATTGCCCGGCGGGCCGGTATTCCCACTGCAGCGACATGGCGTTTCTCACAATTCACGCTCACGGTGGCTTCGCAAAGCGCCTAGTCGCTCCCGACTATGCTCTCTATCGGCTTCCAGCCGGGATGAGTTTAGCGTCTCAATGGGTGCCGACTTCGCACAAGTGAGCTCCAGAGAGACTGCCGGCTCCTACACCTTTCATGGTGTCACGGTCAGACAGACTGACACGAAATGGCCTGCCGAGTGGCGAAGAGTGTGGGGTATGGCCACCTAGTTCAACACGGAGGGCAGATCGAAGGAGCCCGAGCACTTCAGCACGCAGCTTTGGATCAAGGGCATTGTGGGGCGTGCGCCCACGATTGCCGTGAGGCACTGCCCCCACGCCCTGGGCCCGGTACGCCGCGAGCTTGCGCTACACCTGGCGCACAGAGCAGTCCAGCAATTGTGCGGCTTGCCCCACGCTGGTCCGCGATGAGTCCAGCAACTGCAGTACGGACGCCTGATGTTGGTCCTGCATGGTCAATGTCACCTGGGTTTCCATGACTGACATTTTCGCAGAACCATTAGCACTGACAGAATCGCAGAACTACGGCATATTCTGACATCCGCCTTGCGCGAATCGTCCAAATGACGTACACTGCTGGCGTGGGAACGGAGACGGTCAGTTCCCCGCGCATTCTTGAGTATGTTCTGTCGCAGGACCTGACGCTATACCGGTTCGCTCCTGCCTCGCAGTGATACCCCGTGCGCCCTGGCGCCCCTGACAAAGGCCCGGCACAGCTCCGGCGGGCCCTTACTGCACCCCTACTCGAAGAGTGCTTGCCCATTCCCGGCATTGCGCCGGCGGTTTTCGCCTGCCCCGACAGCCATGGCGCCTGTGAGCGCGGCTGCGGGCATGGCTTCCGCCTGGCGCCCACAATCCAGCCTGGCCGGGACCCCTGGGCACAATTCACTTAATGGCTGGCGCACAGAAAGAGGCACTATGCATTTCAACGCACTCAAGCTCGACGACAGGCTGCTGCGGGCAGTTGACGCGGCAGGTTACACCGAGACCACACCCGTTCAGGAGGCCGCCATTCCGGCAGGTCTCGAAGGGCGCGATCTCATCTGCACAGCACAGACAGGCACCGGTAAGACCGCTGC
>JAGPGE010000683.1 GCA_018056145.1 Armatimonadota bacterium | reverse complement strand
GGCGAGGAGTTGGGGCGCGACCTTGGCCGGGCAGTGGGCGGCGAGGTGGCTGTCGAACTGGCTGGTGATGCCCAGGTCGAGACAGGCAGGCGGATCGGACAGGATCTGGGTGTCCCGCGAGGCAGGCAGGCCGGCGAGGAAATGGGCGCCGAGATCGCCCGCGTCCTGCGCGACCAGCCAGAATCGCCGGCGGCCGAACGGAGCATATCTCTTTTCAAACGCATCGTCGAGAAGTTTGGGATCAAAACCGAGCCCGAAGAGCAACAGCCCGCCGCTCCCAAGACCCGGGCGGAGATCCTCCAGCAACTGTACTCCTCTTCCGGCATCCTGATGGTCTTCTTCATGGCGGCCGCCATCGCAACCGCGCTGTCCTTCTACATCGGCACATACATCAGCGAGCGGCTCATGGTCTCCCTGAGGGAATCCATCTTC
This sequence comes from Armatimonadota bacterium, assembly GCA_018056145.1. Lineage (GTDB taxonomy): Bacteria > Armatimonadota > Zipacnadia > Zipacnadales > JABUFB01 > JABUFB01. The sequence continues at coordinate 3,050 of JAGPGE010000683.1, read as the reverse complement.
TCCCACGTGGAGGGCCTGTCGCTGTCCTTCTTCGAGAGCCGGCAGTCGGGCGAACTCGTCTCGCGGATCAACAACGACACCCAGGTCCTGCGCCAGATCATGGGGGCGAACCTCGGCAGGCTTGTGGTGTCGCCGGTCACCGTGCTGTCTTGCGTCGCCGCAATGCTCACCATATCCGTGACCCTCACCCTGGTGACAGCCGCCGTCATTCCCCTGGTCATTCTCTTCAGCAGCATGATGGGCCGGAAGATCAGAGGGTACTCGCGGATCGTCCAGGAGAAGCTGGCCGACCTCACTGCCATCGTGAACGAGACATTCCAGGGCATCCGCGTGGTCAAGATTTTCGGCTTGGGCACCCACGCGAAGGGGCGTTTCGACACCGAGAACCTCTCGGTTTTCCGCAATGAGATGCGCTCGGCCCGGATGCGGGCGATCAATATCATCGCCGTCGGTGGCCTGACCGGGGCGGCGGTCTGCGGTGCGCTGCTCCTCGGGGCGCGCGAAGTGGCCCTTGAGCACACCAACACGGCGCAACTCATGACCTTCATTCTCCTGATGGAGACCGCTGCGAGCCGCCTGTCCTACCTGGCGCGGGCGAACATGGAACTCCAGCGAGCCGAAGCCGCTGCCGACCGCACGCTCCAGATTCTCAGCGAGAAGCCGGACCTCGTTGAGGACCCGAATCCCGTGACGCTCAGCGACATAAAGGGCGAGATTCGGCTGGAAAACGTGACGTTCGCGTACGAAACCGAGCCCGTTGTGAAGGATATGACCCTTCACGTGCGCCCTGGGGAAGTCCTGGCGCTCGTAGGGCCCAGCGGCGCTGGGAAGACTACCATCGCAAACCTCGTTGCCCGGCTGTATGATGTGAACGAGGGTGCCGTGACTATCGACGGCATCGACGTGCGCAGGGTCAGCTTTCAATCCCTGCAATCGTGCATGGGGATCGTCCCCCAGGAGACCATTCTTTTCAGCGCATCCATCGGCGAGAATATCGGCTACGGACGCCCGGGTGCGTCGCTGGAGGAGATTGTCGAGGCGGCAAAGGCAGCCAACGCCCACGATTTCATCGTCGGGCTGCCCGAAGGCTACGGGACCCAGGTGGGCGAGCGCGGCACGAAGTTGTCCGGCGGTCAGAAGCAGCGCGTGGCCATCGCCCGGGCGCTCCTGCGTGACCCGCGGATCCTCATCCTGGATGAGGCCACATCGTCGCTGGATGCCCGTTCCGAGGCGGCCATCCATTCGGCGCTGCAGACCCTGATTCACGGGCGAACCACCATCATCATCGCCCACCGGCTGTCCACGGTGCGCAATGCCGACCGGATAGTGGTCCTGGAGCGTGGCCGTGTCGTGGAGCAGGGAACCCACGAGGAACTCATGGCGCTGGGACGCGTGTACCGCAGGCTCTACGAGAGCGGCAACCTTGCCGCAGGTGACGGGCCCGCGAGCGAGGAAGTGCGTGACGAAGAGACTCCCGATGAGGAAGTGTCCTGAATCGACATGGGAGAACGCGTAGCCGCCAGGCCCCTGGACTGGCGCTTCTACCTGTACAACACACTGCTGCTGTTGGCCAGCCCGCTTCTGCTCTTGTACCTGCTGTACCGCATGGTCATCAAGGGCAAGTCGCGGCAGGGGTTCTCGGCCCGTCTGGGGAGCATCCCGCCTGAGGCGGCCGAGCTTGCCAGCCACAACGACCCCGTCTTCTGGTTTCAGGCGTGTTCGGTGGGCGAAGTGGCAGCCGTGCAGCCCATCATCCACGCGGTGCGCGAACGCGAACCGCTGGCGCATATTGTCCTGTCCACCACCACCCCCACGGGGCGCGAGATGGCGCTAAAGCGCGAACTGGAACTGGACGCGCTGATCTACTTCCCCTTCGATATCCCGTTCTGTATCCGCCGCGTGATCAACGGCATGAAGCCGGACATCCTGGTCATGGTGGATACGGAACTGTGGCCGAATATTGTGGCCATCGCCCGCAGCGCAGGGCTCGTGACCGCCCTGGTGAATGGCCGGATCTCCGACAAGGCCTACCCCCGAGACCGCATGGCCGCGCCGTTGATGGCTTGGACGCTGAGCAATTTCTCGGCGATCATGGCCCAGTCGCCCAAGGACGCCGAACGGTTCGTCTCTCTTGGGGCCGCCCCCGAGCAGGTGAGCACGCTAGGCAACTGCAAGTTCGATGAGCCGATGCCCGATGTCTCCGCCGCAGAGGCCAACAAGCTGCGCCTAGAGCTTGGACTGGCGCCGGAAGCGCCGATCTTGGTGGCCGGGAGCACCCGCGAAGGCGAAGACGAAAAGGTGCTCGAGGCCTACGACCTCCTGCGCCAGGATCACCGCGACCTGCAGCTTGTCATCGCGCCTCGCCACCCTGAAAGGGGCGATGCCATCGAACGGTTGGTCACCGAGCGCGGATATGCCGCCTACCGCCGCAGCCGGGCGATCCAGGACACTGAGGCGGAGCGCGCGCGGGTGGCGTCCGGGCAGGTGCGCGTGGTGATCCTCGACACCATCGGCGAACTGACCCGCGTCTATGCCCTTGCGACGGTGGTGTTCGTGGGCGGCAGCCTGGTGCGCTGGGGTGGGCACAATATCCTGCAGCCAATCGCTTTGGGCAAGCCCACACTAATGGGCCCGTGGATGCACAACTTCCAGGACATCACCGATATCGCGCTGGGCGAACAGGCGGCGGTGCAGGTCTTCAGCGCGGAACAGCTTGCCGAAAAGGCCGGGGCGATCCTGGCATCTCCGGCGGAGCAGGAGCTTCTCGCAGCCCGGGGAGCGGCCATGCTCCAGCGTCACGGCGGAGCCTCCGCGCGGTATGCCGAGGCACTCGTCGCACTCCTGCGGGAGGCGCGCGGAGAGATGGGCGCGCCTTCGTGAACCGGACCGCGAGAAGGCTCTGAATGGCTTCGGACCGCGTGCGCGATCGCTGGGAAGGGCTGATCACCGGACAGGCCACGGGTCCGGCGGCGGTCCTCGAGCGTATCGGGCTCGCGGCGCTGTCGGGCCTGTACTGGGCAGGCCTGCAGGCGAACCACGCGATCTATGAC
>JAGPGE010000682.1 GCA_018056145.1 Armatimonadota bacterium | reverse complement strand
CTCCAGCGCCGACCCGATCTGGGTCAAGTGGGACCCCACACTGTAGCCCTGCGTCTGTATGTGAAAGGGCCGGCAGACTGCCGGCGCAAGCAAACGCCGCCCCCTCGCAGGGGCGGCGTTTGCGCTGGTACCATCTCGAGACGTGTCCCCCCGTCTCGTCGCGCTTAGGGCCGGATCGTGCGCGGGACTTTGTGTCGCGCGCCTGGACCTTGCCCCGGTTGGTCGAGATCATGCCCGCCCCCGGCGTGACGTGGACGAAGGAGCACATCATCCACTGCCTTGGGTCGCGGGTCTGCCCCCCCCAGGCCGGTGAGCACCCCCCGAACGCTCACCGGCCCGAGACCTGCTTTCCCCCCGACCCGGGCAATGGTACGCCCGAGCTCTGGTCAATAGAATAACCCTCGCACATCAGATAATTCTCAGGTGCACTTCAATCTAACTTCAATTTGACCCATGGTACCCGCGCTAGGCGGAGCCAGTCAGCGATTCGACGCGCTCCCGTAGACGGTGGCGATCTGCCGGGTATCTTTCGGACACGTCCTCTTGTCGGAAAGGGTCCTCCCCGAGATGGTAAAGGGCTACGTCGCCGCGCTGGGTATCCAACAGGTACAGCCAGTCGTCTTCCCATGCCGACACGAACTCGCCATGCCCCACCACCGCATGATCCCTGAACTCGGCGCCCGCCCCGATCGCCGGCCAGAAGTCCTCGCCATCCATCCCAGGTTTGTCAGGAAGGCCCAGGAGGGACAACATGGTGGCCGTCACGTCCGTGTTGTAGAGCCAGCTTGCGAATCGCGTGCCCGCGTTTTCACCACCGGGGTGTCTCAGGACGCACGGCACTGCGTTGAGCTCCAGCCCGGTACACGACTGGGGCATCCCGTAGTAGCCCCATTCACCAACGATCTTCCCGTGATCAGACAGCAGTATCACCAGCGTGTCCTCGGCCAGTCCGAGGGCTTCCACCGTGTCCAGCAGCCGGCCAATCCAGTAGTCCACCATAGTGCATTCCGCGGCATATCTTGCGCGCACATGGTGGTGTTCCTCGTCGGTGAGCATCTCTCTTCGGTACAGGTTGGCGTAGATCAGCTCCGGCCCGTCCCAATCGGGATCATACATGTCGATGAACCGCCGGGGCGCCTCCCAGGGTTCGTGGGGGTCGAAACTCTCGATGTGCAGGTAGAACGGGGACGAGCCACTATTTCGCTCGAGCCAGCGGATGGCTGAGCCGAAGGTCTTCGCTGCCTGGTAGTCTTCATCGCTCTCGCGGTACATCTGGTTGCGCAGGTACTGGGTTAGCACACGCGCCCTGGCCTCCGTCAGTTCCGTCCCGGGCTTGAGGAACCGCTCGAGATAGCCCTCCGGCAGGGGCTGGCTCTGGTACATGTCGTATTCCTGGCCGCGCTCCCACTGGAAGCACTGGAAACCGCGGTGGAAGTTCTGCGAGGGTTTCATGAGGTGGTAGCAGTCGCAGATAAGAGCACAGGTATACCCGTTCGCCGACAGGTGCTCGGCGACGGTCACATCGCTCTGGGGAATGGGGCGCCAGCCGGGCAGCGTGATGTACATGCCCTTGTGAGTGGGCTCTTCGGCGAACGGGAACACGCGGCGCCCGGTGAACATCCCTCTGCGGGCAGGTACGGTGGGCAGAGCCTCATTGCGCAGCCGCTCGCACATTACCCCCTGGGCGGCCAGGCGATCGATATTCGGCGTATGGACGTGGAACCCGGGCGCAGTGGGGTCACTTGTGCCTGCAGGGCTGTAACAACCGACGTGATCCCGCCGGAAGCTGTCTACGGTGATCCAGATGCAGTTCATGATGTCCTCCTCGACGTTCCCCCCCCAAGTGAACGGACCCGCGGCAGTTCACCGCGGGTCCGTGTGTGACCTTTCGCTTCCGGACCGACCGGCCCGGTCAAGGGCTAACCTCATCCACCGCCGGTCGGGCAAGCGAGAATGTCATCAATGATCTTCAAGTAGTGTGCCGCCATGATGCCAAACTCACTGTCCCGGCTGCCACGGATGACCTCGTTGAGCAGTTTCGAGGCGGCTGCAAGGCGGTTCGCATTGGCCTCGGCGATGCCAAGCTCGTACTTGGCTTCCCAGCGGCGGGCGCTGTCGGGATTGGCGGCAGTCCACTCCTCGATGGCAGCGGCCGCTCCGCTGTCCTCATCCGCGAGGCGCGCGAGAGCAAGCTCAAGCTTGGCGTCCGAGAGGGCCGGATGGTCCTCGGGAAGGGCCGCGATGGCCTCATTGGCCGCCAGCCGGGCTTCGCTGATCTTCTCCGAGCGCCGCAGCAGATAGGCAAGCCTCGCAAGCTCCGCACCAGTTGCAGTGCCGTCCTCACGCTTCGCCTTGAGCTCCGCGAGTTCAGCCTGTGCTGCGAACAGCTCAAGCGCACGCTGCATCTTGATGCTGAATGGGTCCACGGGCAGATAGCCCACGGACTGGCTCACAAGGTCGCCCTTGGCGGTCAAGAAGAGGTAGGTTGGCAGCGGGCCTACGCTGTACTTGCGGGGCACATCCTTGCGCTTGTCCGCGTTGACCTTGACGCAGACGAACTTGGTGCTCAGGTCGATGATCTTGCGGTTCGGGAAGACCTCGCGGTGCATCTTGCTGCAGTAGTAGCACAGGTCCGAGTAGACGTCTACCAGGACAGGCTTTCCGGATTCCTCCGCCTGCGCGAGAGCTTCCTCAAGGTTCGCCGCCCACTTGACTGCGGATTGCGGCTTCGTATCAGCGACCGGCGCGCCCCAGCCGGTAAAGACCAGGGACATCATCAGCAGAACAACGGGGATCGCCAGTGTCCGCATACCCATCTCCTTGATGTTACGGCATGAGTTAACAAAACACCATCTGACTAGGCAGACGTTCCATCTGATTGAAAAGGTCACCTGATTATATAAATCGGTGCAGCCGAAGGCAAGGGCCGCAGACACACCGACCATTACATTCGCTCCGGAATCTGCACTCCGTGCGAAACGGTTGCGAAACAACTCGGGGCTAAAATCCAATCGTCCAAGCAAACATGCGGGGTGATGACCATGTCGGACCAGAGACTGGCTGAACGGCAGTTCACAGGCGTCATACCGGTGCCCGCCACGCGTTTCGGCCGGACTACGGCCCCGGTGCTCGATCCCGAACTGCGTGGGCTTCTTGCCAGCGCGGGGAACCGGGCAGGTCTCTGCGTGCTCATGCTGCTCAAACGCGACCCGACCGCCTGTGAGACGGTGGAGGGCTTCCACCTTCGGCTGCGGTATCCGCTGGGCGAACTCGCGCGGGCGCTGGAGTCACTGGTTGCGGGCGGCGTACTGGATGTCTCCCGGGGCAATGGCGACCCCACATACTGGCTTCCCGCTGAGAGCCCGCACCTGCCGGCCTTGCAGCGGCTCGCCACTGTGTATCACTCGGGCGCCGGGGGCCGCAACTGCCTGGTGGCCAACCTGCCCAGACCGGCTGCATGACTTCGCGCCTGATCACCGCAGGTCA
>JAGPGE010000681.1 GCA_018056145.1 Armatimonadota bacterium | reverse complement strand
GTTCGGGATCGACCCCGTGCTGACCCGCGATCTCGTGCAGGCCGTCCGCGGTGCAACGGTTCAACCGCTCATCGTGAAGCTCTCGCCCAACGTCACCGACATCCTGGCCATGGGAGCGGCGGCGGTCGAGGCTGGCGCCGATGCGCTGTCTGCGATCAACACACTGCTGGGCATGACGATCGATGTCGAGCGCCGCCGCCCAGTGCTGGCGAACGTGACCGGTGGCCTGTCCGGCCCCGCCATTCGCCCGGTCGCCGTACGGATGGTCTGGCAGCTCGCCCGGGAGTTGGACGTGCCGATCATCGGCTCGGGCGGGATCATGACCGCCAGGGACGCAGTGGAGTTCATCCTGGCCGGAGCGTGTGCAGTGGCTGTTGGCACGGCGAACTTCGTGGACCCGCGGGCAGCGCTCAAGGTCGTCCACGGCCTGCGGGATTTCTGCGGGACCCACGGCGTAAGCCGGATCGCCGATCTCGTCGGCGCGATGGAGACCGGCTGAATGCCCGGTTTCGGGTCCGATTTTGAGCGTCCGCAGATATAAACCTTATGCAGCCCTGATGGGTCTCCAATACTCGTCCCACCGGTCGTTCGGGAGCAGGCAACGATCCGTGAGAACTGCATCCAGCCCGTCTGGCAGCCAATGCAGCCCGCTGGGTTTGCACCGCGTCCCCACCACGCACTTGCGCGCGGCCTCCCCCACCCTGGAACCGATGTGCATGCTCTGGGCACGGTACGTGGGATAGTCCATGCGGCACCGATTGGTCTCGCAATACCCGATGGCAAGGCGCACGGCTTTGCGGCCTTCCGCAGATTTCGGTCGCAGGGCACGACGACGGCGACGGCATCCCCCCCGCCGTCCAACTGGGGGACGCCGCCACCCTCCCTGACCGCTGTAACCCATGTATGTTACTAGCTCAGCACACCCCCACGGAGCTGTTGACAGAATCGGCCCGAGGGGGTACACTATTAGCCGTTGACGCGCGGTGGAGCAGTCAGGTAGCTCGCAAGGCTCATAACCTTGAGGTCGCAGGTTCGAATCCTGCCCGCGCTACCAATAACCCCATTCCCGAACCTTCCGCACTCAGGTTATAGGGAATAGCTCTGAGAGCCCCAGAACCCCACGATTCTGGGGCTTTCGCTTGTATCCGGGTTATTACCCACAGGGCCGAAGTTCGTGATAGACCCTCGGAATCTGCTGACGCGGCCCCTTCGGGACCCTCGGACGGGCCGGTTAGGTAATAATCGATTCGGGTGATCAGCGACCGGATTCGAGCCTTCTTCTCGGGCAACGGGAGGCCACGGATCTCATCCGTTACCCCCCGCAGGAGGTCTGCGACCCCGTACCTGTATAGCGCCCCGAAGGGAAGAACCTGCGTCGCAAGAAGGAGAATGCAGAGAAGTCTAGGAAAGTTACGCATGCGTTCTTCTCGCGGCGAAAACTAGGCTCCCTGTCCGGGTTGCGAGAAACTCCGCAAGGAGGTCCAGAAGCTCCAGGGACTGCTCAAGGAAGCGCTGGAGCGCCTCGCGCAATCTGAGAAGCGGCTCGAAGAACTCGACCGGGAAGGCAAGCGTCAGGCGGCGCCTTTCCGGGTCCCGGAAAAGAAGCGCCAGGAAGTCATCCGCCGCATCCTCGGCGGCGATTTCCCAGGCGTGCTCATCAGCGACTGTCTGGCGAGTTACGACCCGCATCCGGGCCGCAAGAGCAAGTGTTGCTCGCACCACCTGAAGGCGATTTCCGAAGCCCTTGACCAGGCTCCCGGAAGCCAGTTCCTGCGCCAGGTGCGCACATTGTTCAAGGCGTCGATCCTCTGGCACAGCCTGCGCGACGAAATTGATCCGGCGGACTACATCCACCGCGCGCACCACCTGGAACGCGACTTGGACAGGCTGCTGGCCGAGCCCCCAGGGCATCATGCCGAGAGGCGCATCCGCAAGCGCCTGACCAAGCAGCGACCGCACTTGCTGCCCTTCCTGCGCGTGCCGGGTGTGTACCCGACGAACAACCTGGCGGAGCGGCAACTGCGCCCGGCGGTCATCACCCGCAAGCTGTCGTGCGGCAACAAGACAGCCAATGGCGCGGCAACTTTTGAGGTGCTAACCAGCCTGGCGGCCACGTGCCGACAACAAGGGCGCAGTTTCGTGCAACTGGTGGCCGGCGGGCTGAGCTTGACCGACAGACCGCCCCCCTTGTTCACCCCGGCCTGACCGCGACGCGCCCCAGACACCGGCTCCCAACGCCCGGCCTCACCAACGCGCATGCCGGCACGCTAGACAGGTACCGAAGAAGAGCTTCCGGCGGAACATCGGCTACCAGGAATTGTGGATGATGAAGGCCGCCCTGGACGAAACCGCAACAGCGGACAAGGTCGCAGCCGCGTAGCGAAGGAAAGCAGAGAGAGCCGTCGCTACTTTCAACCACATTTGAGACATGCTCGACAGCAATCGAGACGCCCGGACATACGGCCCTGCTTGAGCGCAGCAGAGCGATGGGAGATCATACGTATCGGCTCTTTCTCTCGTAGTCCATGTCGACCTTTTCGCCAAACCCGCCGAACTCTACGAGATCTATGGACAACGGGCCAGGTGAGTACCGAGCCAAGTGCATGGCGAGCCGCTCCGAAGCGCCCTCAGGTGCCGTCCGTCCGCGCCTAAGCTGAAGACGCAGTTCGCCGCCACCGTCCACACTTCCCCGTAGGCTGAAGTGCCCGGTGACCGCCTGGGCCACATCGCAGTCCATGTAGATGGCCTCTTTCACTTCGTCTGGCGACAGCCAACTCTCCTTCCCGATCGCCACTCGCTGCTTCCTTCCGCTGACCAGTGCGCATGGCAACGGGAACCTGGGCAGGAAGGCCTCATACCCGCAGCGCTGAAGTGCTGCTTGTAGAGAAACGTAGCTCAGGAGCTGTCCTTCATCGCGAGTATTGTAGCGGAGCAACGGTATCCTCTGCTCCGCCCCAAGAATCGAGACCACGAGCCGCGGTCTGCCCTCCTCGCCTGGGACCGTTTCCACGTATGTCAGCAAAGGGTTGTACTGCATGAGGACGGGGAAGGCCTCGCCCGGCCTACCGCCAAGCGCCTCGGCGAGCCTCGCGTCCTCTTGGGCGTGCCTGCGCAGGGATACCAGTTCAGGGGTCTCGGAGAAGAGGCTGAGGCCCAGCTCCGAGAGGCCCATGCTCACAAGCATGGAGCCCTTGCTCGGGTCACTGAAGTCGAAACCGACTATCCCGGCAAAGTAGCTGCGCATGCTTTCGGCGATGTACTCGCCACCGGTGACGACATGGATCAGCAGGTCACGCCACGGGGTGCCGCGGTCGATACCGTCCTCGAGGACCTTCTTGAGGAAGAGGCTCTCGCCGATGAGGATTGATCTGCCCCCCGTTTTCCGGACAGTGCGATGGATCGGGTTTCGGCCAACGCTTTTGCTTCATGGACGGCTGTACGGCTCGCTCCGCCACCGCGGACGGGGACACCTCGGGTCTCCCGCCCAGGG
>JAGPGE010000680.1 GCA_018056145.1 Armatimonadota bacterium | reverse complement strand
CCGAGATAGAGAAGCTGCCCCGCTACGCCCGCTCTGGCGCCCAGAACAGCCCCCCCGAGCAGGACCACGAAGGTCTGCAGGGTCACAGGAACCGGCGAGAATGGCAGATGCAGGCGCACGTGGGCCGCGAGAGCGGTGGTCAGCGCCAGGCCGCACACGGCGGCGACCGTGACCCAGGTACCGCGCTGAACGGCGGTTGCCCGTAGTGAAACGGTCAGGGTTCTGAGCAAAGCGGATCGTCCTTTCGCAAGCGCGCCGCGGTGGGGTATAATGCCACTGGATGCACCCCATTCCGGACATCCGCGCGGCAATCGGCGCGAACCCGAATTGTAGCATTCTACGCGGCACGCGACAAGCGAGGGCGGATCGGCGATGTTCAAAGCGCGATTTCTGTATGACACTTTGGAAGGCCGTCCCCGGTGCCATGCTGGGACCATTGTTGAGCTTCCCAGTGGCGAGTACCTGGCCGCCTTCTACGCCGGGACCTTCGAAGGACACCCCGACTCGGCGATTCTCACCGCCCGCCTTGCCAACGAGATTGACGGCTGGCAGGACGTGTCCGTGGTTGTGGACAACCCCGGCTGGTCCGATGGCAACCCGGTCCTGCATGTTGATGACTACGGGCACGTCTGGCTCTTCTATGCCACCCAGCACAACCCGAAATGGAATGCCGACGGCACCCGCAAGGAGGCCGGCGAGGAGCCTATCGGCTGGGACAGCGTCTATCTGTATGCCACGAAGTCCGAAGACGAGGGACGGACCTGGGAGCCTGCCGTTCAGATGGCCCCGAATCAGGGGTGGATGGTGCGCAACAAGCCAATCCGCCTGGATGACGGCCGCACGCTCCTGCCCTGTTACGATGAGCAGACGTGGAGGGGTTTCTGCCTCATCAGCGACGATGAGTGTCTCACCTGGCGGCAGTCAGGGCCAATGGAAGGCCCGTGTTCTGTGATCCAGCCATCACTCTTCGTGCGGCGGGACGGGGCCATCGAGGCGTACCTGCGCAGTGGCGCGCCCGAGGAGAACACGGATCAGCGGGTGCTCTGGCGCACCATATCCACCGACCGCGGCGAGACCTGGTCTCCCTGCGAGCCCACCGACCTGCCCAACCCCAACTCCGCCGCGGACCTGGTGCGCATGGACAACGGCCACCTCGCCCTGCTGCTCAATGACTCGCGCACAGCCCGCACTCCCCTGACCCTTGCGCTTTCACGCGATGAGGGAAAGACGTGGCCGATCCGCAAGACCATCGAGAGTGAAGAGGGCGAGTTCTCCTACCCGGCCATCATCCAAGGCCACGGCGGCCGCCTGCACATGATCTACACCTACCGGCGCACTCACATGAAACACGTGACTGTCACCGAGCTTTGGCTGACCGGAGAGTAGGCCTTGGACGACCGGCGATCCGCGGCGCCCGAGAGGAATACAGATGGCGAACCGGAGGTCGCCCCCGCTGGGCGACGAGACCGGTTCGCTTTCGTGGTTTCGGCGATCACCAGCCCCTTCCTGGTGACCGGGCTCACGGCGCTGGCGGTTGCGTGGCTCCTGCACCCAACGTGGCTGGATATCCTCATCTGGGGCGGGATCACCGGCCTGTCCACCGCCGTCGTCCCCTTCCTGATCGTCTTCCTCCTGTGGCGGACAGGGCGCGTCACCGACATGCACGTGGCGCTGCGCGAACAGCGCGCGATTCCTTTCATCGGCGCCCTTGTGAGCGCCGCCTGCGGTCTTGTTGCCCTGCGCGCGGTGGGCGCGCCGGTGGAGTTGATCGCGCTCGGAGCGGCCTTCATCGTGAACGGCGCCGTGCTTACGGTGGTTACCCTGGCCTGGAAAGCCAGCGTCCACGCGGCCACACTCGCCGGGTGCATTCTCGGCCTGAGCCTGGTGGGATCGCCGCAGTTTCTCTGGCTCGGACTGGCGCTTCCCGTGGTCTTCTGGGCACGGATGCGCCGCAAGAGGCATACACTGGCGCAGGGGATCGTGCCGGTTGTTCTGGTATCGATCCTCACCCCGATTGTCTACTATTGTCTGGCGGGCTGGCTGGGGACAGGATAGGGTATGCTGGCACGCGACACTCCCCGTGAGGTCCCGAACATGCTCCCTCACTCCCTGCGCATCCAGGTTCTCGGCTCATCCTCCTGCACTCCCGAGCCAGGCGGCGAGACCGCCTGCTTCCGGGTCGACGACTCCATTCTTGTGGATACCGGCTGGTGTGTGGCCCGGCGACTGACCGACCTCGGTGTGGACCCGCGCTCGATCAAGGCCGTGCTGCTCACCCACTGCCACCACGATCATTTCATGGGCCTCGTCGCTCTGCTCTTCCACATCGGGCTGCACTCTCCCCAGGCCAACCGCCCGCGCCTTCATGTACTCGGCCCGGCCGGCGAGGTGGAGCGCGTGGTCGAGGACGCCTGGCGCTTCCTGCAGATCGACCGCTACCCTCACCTCGGCTTCCCGGTGGAGACAGGTGACCTCGCACACGGCGAGGAATTCCACCTCGAAGGGCTCAAAGTCACGGTGGCCGGCGCTCGTCACAATGTGCCCGGGGTTCACTTGAGGCTGGAGAACCCCGCCGGGGCCAGCGTGGTCTTCAGCGGGGACACGGCTTTCAGCCCGGCGCTGGTGGAGCTGGCCCGGGACTGCGACCTGTTGGTCCATGAGGCTTCTCACGGGCCATCGTCCACAGCCGGCGACCCGCAGGCGGTCCATTCCGGGGCTCCGGATGCCGCGAACGTGGCCCTTCAGGCTGGCGCGAGGCGTCTCGCGCTGGTGCACCTCAATGAGGCCTCGCACGCGGCGGCGACCGAAGCAGCGCGGGCCATCTTCGACGAAGTCTTCGTGCCACGCGCGGGGGATGTCATCGAGTTCTGATGCCCCGGAGCCAGGAGGCGTTGACCCGGGACCGGGGCAATGATGCCTTGACCCACCCGTAAGCCATCCGAGTAGAACGACTCAGGGAGCGATGATCTTGAAGTCCATCCACGAGTGTGAAGTACAGCAGACCGATTTCGCCGACCGCTGGAGCAAGAACCTGGTGGGCACCGACCAGATACCCACCACCAACGGGTTCAACCTGGGCGTGGCCGAGTACCACGCCACTGATTTCTCGCAGGTGCAGGTGCATGACGACCAGGAGGCGCTGTACATTGTCTCCGGCGAGGGCGAGATCAAGCTGGACGACGAAGTGCTGCCGTTGAAGCCTGGGACCGCAGTGTACGTGGGGCCCGGAGTGTCCCATTCCACGCGCCGCACCGGCGACGCGCCGGTGAAAGTGATCTACACCCACGGGGCGGTATGAGGGGACGGCGCTTCGGGCCACCCAGCGCCCATGGAGTTGCCGGGACGGGCGCCACACCAGGCCGCGCCTGGTGTGGTTCCTTGCGACCACTGCTTCCGCCGCGACGGACGACGGGCCCTGGCGGTAAGCAGTGGCACCCCTGTTCCGCACGCCCTCCCCTACCCCTCCCACAACCACTTCCACGTCTCAAGGCTGTCCTTCG
>JAGPGE010000679.1 GCA_018056145.1 Armatimonadota bacterium | reverse complement strand
CTGATCACCCGTGTGAACACGTACGCTTTCTGGCCGTAGGACGGATGGCTTTGCGTCTCGAACCAGTGCTCGGCGCGAAGCACACCATGCGGGGCATGGTGCGGCATCCCGTCCATCGCTGCACGGGTGCACCGGGGGGGGGCCCTCCGAGTCCGGCGCTGCGTGCAGGTCACTCCCACTCCCGCGGGGAATTGCCCCATGATCGCCAAAGGCGCCAGGCTGCCAGCGCCGAGACGGGAGTGGATCATGGGCATCCCGCACCTGCTTTTCCTCGCAGTCCTCACCTGCGCGCCATGCCTCGCGCAGGAGAACCTCCTGGCAAATCCCAGCTTCGAACTCACCGCGCCTGACGGTGGCCCGCAAGCCTGGGCCGTCCGCGCGGGCGAACGTATGGAGTTGCGCAGCGACGGTGGGAAGACCGGCGCCAACTACGTCCGGATCTTCGACCCAGTGCCGACGGCGGGTGTGGGCGTGGAGTCTGCGCGCATTCCCTCGCGGCCGGGTGGGAAGTACCGGGCCTCCGCCTGGCTGCGCACAGGGGACGCGTGCCAGCCGGGGATCTACCTGAACTTCTACGATGATGTGGGCAACCGGGTGCACCACCTGTTCCAGCGTATCCCCGGCCCCACGGACGGCTGGGCACAGGTGAGCGTGGAGACGACTGCGCCGGATTCGGCGATTCTGGTCTCGACCCTTATTTACGGATATGGCGCGGATGTCGGGGACATTGATGTGGACGACGTCGAGATGACGGTGGAAGGCGGCAAGGAGCCTGGCAGCGGCGGGATTCCCTCTGCGGAGACGGGTGAGAAGAGCATGGTTGACATCGGCGACCGGCGCGAGCTGTTCGTGGATAGCTACCTGGTGGACGGCCTGAGCGGCGATGCGCGACGCATCCTGCACCATCCTGTGCCGCGAGAAGTGGTGCTCACATTCGACAAGCCGTGGGAGGGCCCCTATTGCGGCTACTTCACGGTGTTCGAAGACGAGGGCAAGGTGCGAATCTACTACCGCGGCTGGCCTGATCTTTCCCAGGGTGACTGCGCCTGCATGGTGGAGAGCGAGGACGGGATCAACTTCACGCGCCCGAACCTGGGGCTGTTCGACTGGGCCGGCTCGAAAGACAACAATATCGTCTGGAGAGGCGAGGGCTGCCATAACTTCACGCCCTTTAAGGACACCAACCCCGCCGCACCTGAGAACCAGCGTTACAAGGCCCTCGCCAGCGCGGGGCCCAAGGCCCAGCTCTTGCCGTTCGCGTCACCCGATGGCATCCACTGGCGCAAGTTGCAGGTCCAGCCCGTGATCACCGAGGGCGCCTTTGATTCGCAGAATCTCGCGTTCTTCGACAATCTCCGGGGCGAGTACGTGGAGTACCACCGGGGGTTCAAGGATGGGGTGCGGGACATCATGATGAGCACCTCCCCGGATTTCCTGAACTGGACGAAGCCGGTATGGCTGTCATACGGGGATGCGCCGCGGGAGCATCTGTACACGAACGCGATCATCCCGTACTTCCGGGCCCCGCACGTGTACATCGGCTTCCCGTGCCGCTTTGTACCGGGCCGGAAGAAGCTGCCGACCCATGCCGAAGACGGCATGAACGACGGTGTGCTCATGAGCAGCCGGGACGGCCTGAACTTCGAACGCTGGATGCAGGCCTTCTTGCGGCCGGGGCCGGATCCGCTGCGCTGGACGGACCGGAACAACTACCCGGCGTGGGGCATGGTGGCCACGTCGGACCAGGAGATCTCGATCTACTGGACCGAGCATTATCGGTACCCCAGTTACCGCCTGCGGCGCGGAACACTGCGGACGGACGGGTTCGTTTCGGTGAATGGGGGAGGGGCCGGCGGCGAGTTGCTGACACGCCCGGTGACCTTTTCGGGGTCGAAACTGGAGATCAACTACTCCACCTCAGCCGCTGGGTCCATCCGGATCGGCCTTTGTGACGAATCCGGGGCGTCCTACGAGGGCTTCGGGCCTGGGGATGCGGAGATTCTGTTCGGTGACGAGATCAGCCACATCGTCAAGTGGCGCGGCAGTGAGGACGTCAGTGCGCTCGCGGGCAAACCCGTGAGGCTGCGGGTGCGGCTGAAGGATGCGGACCTGTACTCGTTCCGGTTCACCCAGGGCGGGTAACCCGCCGGTCACTCGGCCCAGGCAGGGGACACGCGACGGGCATTGCCTTCGATCAGGGCGGCATCCAGGGCACGGATGCCGCCTTCGCTTTCCACAACGGTCAACGCGCACGCCTGGCTGAGCACCAGGGACTTGAGCAGAGCATCCGGTGAACGCCCGAACAGCATGATGCCGAGAATCAGGCCACCATGCGCCGCATCCCCGGCACAGATGGTTTGCAGCGGCTTCACGCCGGGCGCAACTGGCACGTCCGGTCGCCGTTCCTGCAGCTCGTCAACCGTCTCGCCGGCCCGCGAGACGATCCAGGCGCCGCGCCGGTTGTGGACGAACACGGTTCCCCCGAAGCTGCGCCAGAGGTCCGCATCCGTGGCCGCGTACTCATCCATGTTCACAGACACCAAATCCGGGCTGGCGGATGGCCCCCTGCGCAGGCAGGCGTCCACCGGCGCGCCCCCTACATCCAGCGAAACGAGGGTGCCGGGGTGCGTCCTCCGGATTGCAGCGATGATGTCGGCGTAGATGCCCCGATCGGGGCCGCCGCAAACCCGGGGCAGGCTCCCGGCAAGCGCAACGACGTCGGTCGACGGCATCCGCGCCGCGTACTCCACCGCACGGTCTCGGCAGGCGCGGTCCCAGAGGAGATAGGGGCTGAAGTTGATCAGTTCGGCGCCGTCGCAGGAGACGATGTTCGCGCAACGCCGGTCCGTCTGCACTTCGCCGGTAGGCGGCAGCTCCTCCAAGCCAATCTCCACATTTCCAAAGTCCCGCGCCTGCAGGCAGGCGAGATACGCGCCGCCCGGCGTGAACCGAGACAGTGCGGCTCCCGGAACCTTGGGCACGCGGTAAGGAGTCGCACACCCGGGCAGGAAGGTGACCAGCCGGGCGCTGAGGCGCTCCCGAGCAAGGCGCGCGAGGGCCGTGTCCGCAGCGGGGTCCAGGAATGCCTCGAAGACCCGGGCGATATTGGTGGCTTTGCCGCTGGCGTAGGTGGCGGTGATGACCGGGCGGAGTTTCGCTCCGGCCGCCACGTCGGGGAGGGTCACGCACTGGCCCTCGTGGCACAGGAACCCGGACTTCGGGTCGCACTCAAGCTGCCACAATTCGTCGGCCGCGGGAGCGAGTTCGAGTACGGTAAGGCGGGCCTTACTCATGGCAATCCCCTGTCGATTCGTTGCGCCTGAGACGCCCTGAGGATAGCCCCCGGGTGGCTCGTGTCAAGCGTCTCGCCAAGGCCGCGCAAACTTGACTTGCGGCGGAAGGTGACCTATGATGCTTGTCGGATTATTCGTGACCGCGCGTGGGCAGCGCGGATGGATTTCGGGGCCACTCTCATCGGGGCTTGCGCAGGTGGACAGCTGT
>JAGPGE010000678.1 GCA_018056145.1 Armatimonadota bacterium | reverse complement strand
TAAGGCCGCTTCGCCCAGGCAAGTAGCGTTCCGTCGTCGTCTCCCGATCCTGCTCGCACCTCACTTTGGCGACTAGGCCCGGCGCAACGGGCGATACGGATGTTCCGCTCGGGAGGTCCCAGATAGCACCAGGGCGAAGTTACGGCCACGGGTGAAGGTGCCATAATAGGACCGCTCCCTCGCTGTGCATGCGGACCCAATTCGGGGGGAAGCTATGACTCCGATGATCAGCCGCTGTGAGCAGGTCCCCGTCGTCCGCCTGGGGCTCGTGTTCACGGCGTCCCGGAACACCTATCTCCCCCCGAACGTAGCCGCCAAGTTCCGGGGAGCGATGAAGCAGCGTCTCGAACTACTGGCGAGGTCGGGCGACGATCCCCATCGGCGGGCCGCTCTCCGGCACGCCCGCAAGACCACCGAGTCCATGCAACGCACTTCCGCTTCTGGCCTGGACTACGTACCCTTTGCACTCGATGTCCCCTGGACCACCGCTCCGATCGGCCCCGAGACGCCTTTTGCCTGTGAACTCCTCCTGCTGGAGGACGCCGCCCAGCTCTGGCCCGCTTGGGTTGAGGCCCTGCAGGAGTTCCGCCTGGGTGATCTGCCTGTGCGGCTCGAACATGCCTGCGTGCTGGAACCCGGGCTCTCCATCGACCTTGAAGATGCATGGGAAGACCCCTGGGGCGTGCAACGTCCCCTCCGCGACCACCTGCCCGAGTGTGATTCCGAGTGCAGTGCCGTGCGCATCCATCTCCTCACCCCCACCTGCTGGAACCGGCCGGAGAACCTCGATCCCTCAGCCCAGCTCACCGTGCGGCACTTCATCATCAGCATCTTCCGCCGCCTGAGTCTCCTGGCTGACCGGTCTCCGTCCGAGAGCGAGTGCCGTCAGCGAGACCGTGATCTGCCGTGCGCGGTCCGCATCGCCGCAGACCGGTCGCTCGTGGTTGTCCGCACCTCGCGCCCTTCGCCCAGCCGCAAGCGAGCGTCGGGGGCAGCCGCGGGAACCCCGGCGGAGGCCGAGCGCATGGAATACGGCGGCATGATGGGGCATTTCGATCTCGAAGGCGTGCGCGGGCAGACCATACCACCGGTCCTCATGCGTGCCTTGCGCATCGTGGAAGTCACCCACCTCGGCGCCCACGTTGCCTTCGGGTGTGGGCGTATCGCGCTGGAGCTACTGCGCTAACCCGACCGCGAACCCATTGGGGGGATCCCGAGTGGTTGGACAGACGCTCTACGTGGCCGAACCCGGCGCAGAGATACGGCGCGCCGGCACGCGTCTGCGCATTGACCGAGACGGGCAATGCCTCACGCGCGTGTCCCCCCAGACCATCAGCCAGGTCATCATCTTCGGCGACGTTTTCATGTCCCCCAACGCTGTTGATCTCCTCCTGCGCGCCCGCGTCCCTGTCAGCCTGCTTACCAGTGGCGGGCGCCTGCGCGGGCGCATCGTGCCCCCGGATGTGCCATCACCCTCCCTCCGCCAGGCGCAGTACCAGTGCGCGTCCGACTTCGACTATGCCCTGGGATTCGCCCAGGCTCTCGTGCGAACGAAGATCACCGGCGGCACCCAGCTATTGCGGCGGCATGCGCGCGATGAGACGCGGGCCGACATCGAGCCGCACCTGAGCGCCCTGCGCAAGGCCCGGGCTTCAATCCGGCGAGTGGATACCGTGGAGGCCCTGCGCGGAGTCGAGGGGCGGGCGGGAGCTGCGTACTTCGACGCCTTCCGCGAGCTCCTGGCCGATCCCGCCGAGTTCATCAAACGGACTCGCCGGCCTCCGCGCGACCCGGTCAACGCGCTGCTGTCCTTCGGCTATAGCATCCTGGGTGTCGAGGTCGCGGGACAGATCGCGGCGGTCGGACTCGATCCGCAGGTCGGCTTCCTTCATGTGACCCGAGCCGGACGTCCGGCTCTGGCTCTGGACCTGCTGGAGGAGTTCCGCGCCCCAGTGGTGGATCGTGTGGTCCTGCGCTGCTGGAACCTGCGCATCGTCACCTCTGACGATTTCATCTCGAGTGAAAACGGCGTCCCGATCCTCCGCCCGGACGCACGCACCCGGTTCCTGCACGAGTATGAGAGCCGCATGAGCAAGCCGTTCCAGCACGTTCGCGGGTTCCGGACTACGTACCGCAGGCTGGTGCACGGACAGGCGCGAGCGGTGGCGCACTGCCTCCGCTACCACGAGGCATATCGGGGGCTTCCTGTCCGCCTGTAGGGGGTGACGTGATGCGGTTCAGCAGGGAAGAGGTCGAGGCAGCCTGGGCGGCGATACGCAAGGGAGGTCGCGGCGCGGGCGTCGACGGTGTTAGTCTGCCGGACTTCCGAGCGCATGTCGACCATGAGATCCCCGACCTCCTGCGCGAGCTGAACGCCGGCAGGTATATCCCGCAGCCGTACCGGCTGGTCTGGGTGCCCAAAGAGAACGGCGGCGTGCGGCCAATCAGCGTTGCCACCGTGCGGGACCGTCTCGCCCAGCGCGTGCTCCTGGATCGAATCCAGCCGATCGTGGAGCGCATCAGCCTACCCAGCAGTTTCGCGTATCGTCCAGGGATCGGCGTCCGTCAAGCTGTGCAGGCGGTCTGCAATGCGCGAGTCAGCGGATTCACGGAAGTACTTGAGGCTGATATCGCCAACTGCTTCGACAACATCGACCTCAACCTGGTCGAGCGACTGCTCGCTGACCTGGGCGTCGAGACCGCCCTGCTCGACCTGATCCTCCAGTGCCTCGCGGCGCCCGGCAAAGCGGCCGGCGTACGCGGCGACACGCTTGGATTGCCGCAGGGCGCTGTGCTCTCGCCGACGATCTGCAATCTCGTCCTCACCGGCTTGGACCGCGCCCTCGCCCGGCGCCACCGGCGTCTTGTGCGCTATGCCGATGATTTCGTGGTGCTGTGCCGGTCGGCGCGGGCTTGCGCAAGCGCCGAGAAAGAGGTCCGGAACGCACTGTCCGATCTGGGGCTCGAACTCAACCCGCGTAAGACCGGCATGGCCGACTTCGGGCAGGGGTTCCAGTTCCTGGGGACGCGTTTCGTGGGGACCTTCACTATCGTGGAGAAGGCGGCGCCCTACCAGGGAAGACGCGACAGAAGAAAGCGTCCGCGCCCCCGAAAGCTCGATTTCATATTCTGATCCCTCTGCGAAAAAAGTGTGCGTCCAGGGAAGGTGCCCTTCGCTCAGGCGTCGAATAACCACATCATTCGTGCTGCACCTTGACAACTCGGAACCACACACTCTTGTCGTATCAGCTCTCCCGGCGGCGCGATAGCGCGCCATGGCTGGGAAGCCTTCGCGAACCATTCCTGTAGGGCGCGGACTCGTACCGCGGCGGCCGTTGCCGTCCGCTGTGGCACGCCGCCACCGCCGGTTCGCGATTTCCCCCCGGGCGAGCAGTGAGGTGCGACACTTGCGCCGCTAGCCGATTAGGGCTTTTTGACACGTCTCCTGTAGCTTCCCCTGCTATAGGTGGCTTTTTTGCGACGGCCGATCCGTTTATCACAGTTTC
>JAGPGE010000677.1 GCA_018056145.1 Armatimonadota bacterium | reverse complement strand
GTGCCCGGTCTCGCGTTCCTTCGAGGCCCGGATGAGCCGCGGGATGAACGCCAGCACGATGACGAGAATCACCATCGAAACGGGGAGCACGAGCACGCCCGAGCGCAGTCCCAGCATGTCACCGAGCCTGCCGATGGCCCACGGGAAAAGCACACAGCCGCCGACTCCCGCCGCCGCGAGCAGCGAGAATAGGGACGTTGACCCGGTGGCGATGTGGTCCGACGCAACCGACAACAGCGTGGGCCAGAAGCAGGCGACGAACAGCCCGCCCAGGCTGAACAGGATGTAGACCACGGTGAGATTGGGGGCGAACGTCAGGCCCAGGGTCGCCGCCCCACACAGTGCCGCGGAGATGATCATGAGCCGCACGGGGGACATGCGCATGACCAGAGCGCCGCTCCCGAAGCGCCCGATCGCCATGGCGACACCGTAAAGAGCAGTTGCGAAGGCGCCGAACCGCGCCGATGCCCCCAGCACGTCGGCGGTGAAATTGGGCGCCCAGGAGGTCAGCCCGGCTTCGCACCCGCCGCCCATCACCATTGCCACCACTAACGCCCAGAACAGGGGCATACGCAGGAAGCGTCGCACATTGTCGCCGGTGGAGACGCCGGTCACCGCGTGGGTCTGCGGGACCGGATAGCGCGGCGTCATGAACAGGAATGCGCAGATGACCGGCGCCAGTGCCCACAGCCAGAAGGCATGTCGCCACGAATAGCCCGCTTCCTGCAGTTCTCCGGCGCTCAGGGCGCCGGCAACGAGGCCAACGGAGAAGAGCCCGTTAAGCAGGTTCAGCGCGGTCGCCGAACGCGTCGGGTGGAGTTGGGCCACCAGCGGGTTCAGCAGCGCTTCGACCACCCCCTTGCCCAGCCCCGACAGGATCATCGCCATCTGCAGGCCGGAGTACGCGCCAGCTTCAGCGCCCCACCCCTGAGCTGCCCCAATTCCGATCAGCCCCCAGAAGAGAAAATGGCGCTTTGCAGGTCCCTCGCCCAGCCACCCGACAATCAGAAGCGACACCAGCAATGCCGCCATGCGCAGGGTGATGAGCAGGCCGCGGGCCTCATACTCCACGCCGAACTCATCGCCGATGGCGTCCAGACAGGCAGGTGGGACGGCGAGCACTGCTCCGAACATCACCATGCAGAGCGTGGATGCGGTGATCAACCGCCAGTAGGCGACAGGAGCAGACGGTTTGGTTTCGGTGTCCACGACGAGGGTCTCAGACATGACTCACGCTTTCAGTGGATGCGGGCGCCATCGTTTGCGGCGTAATGGCGGGCAGACAGCCCCCGGATAGAGAACCTTTCTGGCACCGAAATGGTTTCCGCCACCGGGCACTGAAACCTCCCGCGGGAGCGCCGGAAAAAGAACTCAGCACGGGAGGAATCGGTAACCGGGTGTCGAATTGCGATTCGGCTTGGTGGATGCTCCCCGGGGGAATCAGGCTTGTGCCGTCGGATCCATCCACAGGAGGATAGATGCATGACGTATGAACAGATGCAGCAGCGCCAGTTGCAGATGAGTGTCGTTCTCGCCGCGCTGTTCCTGCTGTCGATGTTTGTCATCCCGTTCCTCAACCACGCCATGCCTGAAACGATGCTCACGCCGGTGATGGGCATCCCCTTTGTCTGGTTGGCAGTCGGGATCCTTCTGCACCTGGAGTTCTGGGCCATCGCCACATTGTACACCGTCTACTCGAACAAGTGGGAGAGGCAGGTGGCCGAGAGTGAGTAGCCTTCCCCTGATTGCAGCCATTATCGTTCTCGCGGCCACCATCATCATCGGGCTGATGTCCGCCCGCAGGGCCAAGACCCTCAGTGACTACTGGGTGGCCGGTCGCAGTGTGGGCGTGTTCACCAACGCGTCCGCGATCTCCAGCAATTACCTGAGCGCCGCTTCCTTCCTGGGCGTGGCGGCTTTTGTCTGGGCCAACGGTTTTGACGGTGTCTGGTATGCCACGGGGTTCGCAGCCGGCTACATCCTGTTGCTGCTTTTCATCGCCAGCCCTCTGCGGCGATTTGGCCAGTATACAATTCCCGACTTCTGCGCCGGGCGCTTCAACTCTGTCCGCCTGCGCCGCATCGGGATCTTCTGGACCGTGGTCATCTCCGCAGTCTACATCATCGCGCAGATGGTGGGCGTCGGAACGCTCATGGAATCGGTGACAGGGCTGCCGTGGGCGCTGGGTGTGGTCCTTCTCGGCAGCGTCATCACCCTCTATGTGGCGTTCGGCGGCATGACCGGGGTGACCCTCACCCAGATGATCCAATTCTGGATCATGCTCACCGCGATGGTAGTCCCGCTTATGGTGCTGCTGGCGCGTCATCCGTACCCCGAACTGCTGGCTCACGCGTACGGTGACACAGCCATCGTCTCGGAGTCGACCGAGAGCATGGCGGGCACTACGGTCAGGGGGAACCCGGCCTTCTCCGAGAAGGAGCAGGAGAAGTTCCCCAATGGGCACGCGTGGCTCATGCCCTTCAAGAAGTTCAACCTCTTCTCCAGCGTCTCCCTACTGGTTGCGCTGGTGTGTGGTACAGCCGGCCTGCCGCACATTCTGGCGCGTTTCTACACCAATCCCGACGCGGCCAAGGCCAGGTGGTCAACGGTCTGGGTACTGGTCTTCATCGGGATCTTCTACATCACGACCCCGATGTGGGGCGCTTTCGCGCGGATGGTGCTGGGCCCGGAGGCGGTGCTCCTAAACGATGCGGGCGAGCCGAACCCCAACTCGATGATGCTCGTGACCAGCAAAGAGGCTGGTGAGTGGGCCGTGGCTTTGGTCGCAGCGGGCGCCATCGCGGCGCTGCTGTCCACCGTGTCCGGCCTGCTTATCGCCCTGAGTTCCGCCTTCGCCCACGACTTCTACGGCACGATCCTGCGCCCGAACGCCACGGACGGCCAGAAGATCCTGGCCGCGAAGATCGCCGTTCTCGCCTGCGGTGCGCTGGCGATCTTCGTCGGGATCGGCTTTCGCGACGCGAACGTGGCCTGGATGGTTGGTCTGGCTTTCGCAGTGGCCGCCAGCACCTTCTTCCCGCTCTTGACCTGCGGGATCTGGTGGCGCCGGATGACTGAGGCGGGCGCGTACGCGGGGATCATGACCGGCGGGCTTATCTCGTCTGTGGTGGTCGTTGGCAAGCTCGCAGGGCTCTGGGCCTTCGAACAGCCCGCGCTGATCAGCGTGCCCGCGGCGTTCATCGCCATCTTCCTGGTGTCCAAGGCCACCTGGGCCGGGACCGCGGAGGAGACCCGCGCGGAACTGGAGCAGTCTTTCCACCGCCTGCACGACCCCAAGGGAGACAAGGCCAAGGCAAGTTAGCCTGGGCGGCCCGCGACATGCGATAGTACGGCGGCCTGCCAAGGCCGCCGTACTGCTTTGAGGGGACTCCGCACCGAAGTCTAATGCCGATGCGTGAAGTTTGGTGAGAACGCAGGGAGCTACCCCTTGTTCGGAGAACGGTAGGTTAGCGCCAAAACCAATCTCCGAGGGGTAGCTCCATGGGCACAGT
>JAGPGE010000676.1 GCA_018056145.1 Armatimonadota bacterium | reverse complement strand
CGTGCCGGTCACCGCTTCGGCGGGTGAACCGCTTATCCACTTGTTCTGTTCGTCCATCCACTCCGCGAGAATCTGGGCGCTTGCATCCCCCAGGTTTTCGGTGCGGATCCAGCCCGCGATCCGGTAGCGCCCCTTGCTCGCCGCGAAGACCTGCATCGCGATACCCCGGTTGCCCGCGCCCGTGATCTTGAGGGCTTTGCTGCCGTCGCGTCCCTCACCATCGGCGACTTCAATAACACTCATCCCGGCACCCTTTGGTTGCTCATACCAGGTGTGACCAGTGGACCACCCCGCGATCCCCTGCTCGAAGTCCCCGTTCTGGAGCGCGGCCAGGGCCACCGATGCCGCGAGTGCAGCCGCCAGACAGAACCATTGCATCATGCTCACCTCGTGTCGATGATACGCATCCGGGGTTTCCACCCAGAACGACGATATCCCTCCATGCTGCGGCGGCAGGGAGGGACATCAGGGTCAGCGCAGTGTCGCGATCAATCTTCCTCGAACGCAAGCCTCGCCAGAGGGAACGGCTCCAGGGCCCTTTCAAGTACCCCATGTACGAAGCACAGGAACACGCCGTAGTTGATGATCGGGATCCCCAGGTCTCCGGCCCGTCCCAAGCGCGCCAGCATCTCCTGGCGGTTGAGCATGCACCCCCCGCAATGGACCACGAGGTCATACTCCGCCAGGTTCGCGGGGAAATCCCCCCCCGAGACATAGTCGAACTGGATCTCGCCGCCCGCGTACTGCCGCAGCCAGCGCGGGATCTGCACCTGCCCAATGTCGTCGGGCACGGGATGATGCGTGCAGCCCTCGGCGATGAGGACTTTCGCGCCGGGCTTGATATCGCGCAGCGCCTTCGCGCCCTTCGCGAGGATCTCCAGGTCGCCCTTGTAGCGCGCGAACAGGATGCTGAAGGTGGTGAAAGGGATGTCGCGCGGGGTGTCCGCCGAGGCCTTCAGGACTGCCTGTGAATCAGTCACAACGATCTTCGGCTTCTTGTTAAGGCTCGCGATTGCGTCCCGCAGTTCCCGCTCCTTGACCACCATGGCGTAGGCGTCATGGTCGATGGCGTCCCGCAATGTCATGACCTGCGGCAGGATCAGGCGGCCTTTGGGCGCGGCCTTGTCCACCGGGATGACGAGGATCGCGATGTCGCCGGGGTTCAGCAGGTCGCCGATGATCGCGGGTTGGAAGAAGTTCTCGGGCGCCACATCGGCCATCAGGCGCTTGAGGTCCTCGATGCCTTCACCGGTCATTGCGCTCACGGCCGCGAAGGGGACTCCGCGTGACTTGGCCCATTCCTTCGCCCGGGAGTAGTCAGGCTTTGAATCGATCTTGTTCGCAACCGCGATTACGTCCGTCTCACGCTTTCGAAAGTGATCTAGGAGCTCCTCCTCGTAGCCATCGATTCCCTGCTCCTGATCAAGCACCAGCAACGCCAGGTTGGTCTGGTCGAGAATGCGCATGGTCATGCGGATGCGCTTTTCACCAAGCTCGCCCACGTCGTCGATCCCGGCGGTGTCCACGATGACAACCGGCCCGATGGGCAGGATCTCCATGGACTTGCGCACCGGGTCGGTGGTGGTCCCTGGGACCGCCGAGACGATGGCCGCCTCCTGCCGGGTAAGCGCGTTGATCAGGCTGGACTTGCCCGCGTTTCGCCGCCCGAAGATGGCGATGTGCAGCCGTTCGCTGCTGGGCGTCTGGTTCATGCTGGTCACGTCAGGTCACCTATGTTTCCCGTCGTTTCCTGTCTCCGGCGATGCCCGGTGTTGTCAACTGCTCGGGCCGCAGCATCTCTGCAAGCTTCTCTTCGGTGATAAGGCCCTCGCGCAGAAGGACCTCGGGCACGGTCAGGTTCTCCGCCATCGCCGTCTTCGCGACCCGCGAGGCCTCGTCATACCCGATGTATGGCGCCATCGCCGTGGCCAGCGCCGCGCTGCGTTCCAGCAGATCGCGGCAATGCCCCTCGTCTACCTCGATGCCGAGAATGCACTTGTCCTTCAGCATCAGCGCCGCCCGGGTGAGAAGGTCCAGCGACTGGAAAAGGTTGTGGGCGATCAGCGGAATGAACGCGTTCAGTTCCAGTTGCCCTGCCTGCGCCGCCAGAGTGATTGCGCTGTCGTTGGCAACCACCTGGTACGCAGCCTGCGTCACCGCTTCCGTGATGACCGGGTTGATCTTCCCGGGCATGATGGACGAGCCCGCCTGCCGGGGGGGCAGCCGGAACTCGCCGAACCCGCCCTTCGGCCCGGAGGACAGCAGGCGCAGGTCCGCCGCGATCTTCGCAAGGTCCACCGCTGCGGCCTTAAGCAGCCCGGAGACTTCCACGAACACGTCGCAGTTCTGAGTGCAGTCAATGAGGTTCTCGGCTCGAGCAAGCCCGAAGCCCGTGAAGTCACGCAGGTAGTCCACCGCGGAGTACACATACCGCAGCGGCGCGTTGAGCCCCGTCCCGATCGCCGTCCCACCCAGGTTCACCTGCCGCAGCCGCTCCTCCACCTTGTACAGCCGCCACCAGTCGCGTTGGATGGCCTGGGCCCATGCGGCGAACTCCTGCCCAACGGTCACAGGCACTGCGTCCTGCATCTCAGTACGGCCCAGCTTCACAACCGCCGCGAACTGCTTCTCCTTCTGCTGCAGCGCACCCTGAAGGTCGCTCATCGCCTGGCTGAGCGGTCGCAACAGTTGTATCGCCGCGACCTTCACCGCGGTGGGGAAGACATCGTTCGTCGATTGCGACAGATTTACATGATCATTCGGGTGAACGAGGCTGTAGTCGCCCTTGACGCCGCCGAGAAGCTCAATCGCGCGGTTCGCGATGACCTCGTTGGCGTTCATGTTGCTGGAAGTACCGGCGCCGCCCTGGAGCGCGTCCACGATGAACTGATCGTGGAGCTTGCCGGCGATGATCTCGTCACAAGCCGCGCAGATGGCCTGGCCGATCCGTTCCTCCAGCACTCCGGCCCGCATGTTTGCCAGAGCGCAGGCCTTCTTCGTGAGGGCCAGGCACTCGATCAACGCGGGATGCACCGGCTGCCCCAGTAGCGGAAAGTTCTCGACCGCGCGCGCCGCGTGAATGCCGTAGTAGGCGTCCGCGGGGATCTCCATCTCGCCAAGCAGATCCCGCTCCGTCCTCGTCTCTTCAGACACAGCAACTCACCACCTTCGCGGCCGGCGCTTTGCAGGCTTGATTATATAGCTTCGTTATCTTTTATGCAATCGCAGGTTCGCGCAACTCCTGTATCGCCACCATCCGCTGCTCGAGCATCGAGATGTCCGCCGCGAAAGCCACCAGATGGCCGTTCACGGAGTCCATTACATTCGTGCATGAGATCGATGGTTCCTCGCCCCGCACAACCCTCACGAAGTCGCCCACCAGCCGCAGGTCTCCCCCACCGTGCATGGCGCCGGAGACTGCCAGGTCCACACTCTCCTCGGCGAATTCGTGCCCGGCCCGGGTATCGGGCCTTCGGATTACGAACTTCCCCTCCTCCATGACGCCCTGGATCTCGCCTT
>JAGPGE010000675.1 GCA_018056145.1 Armatimonadota bacterium | reverse complement strand
ACAGACGACCAGGGCGAGGGAGTTCTCCCTCGCCCTGGCGATCCCGCGGCTGCCTTGCCCCTACTTCCCCTTGAGCCAGCGGTCGAACCAGTCGAACGCCTTGGCGCCGCTGAACTCGTGACCGCCCGGATGCAGGTCAACATCGCAGCGCTCCGGGACCCCCGCCGCTTTGTAGCAGGCGGCTACTCTCCGGTATGCTTTCATCGCGTCATCCACGACAAAGCACTGGTCCTGCTCGCCGATCTCTGCCAGCATCGGCCGCGGCGCGATGAGTGAAGCCACGTCGGGTATGTCGCCGATCTTCGCGAGACCCGGCATGTACTGAGCCCCGCAGAAATTGCCCTTTCCCCGGTCCCCCAGGGCATCAGACAGCGTGCTCAGATAGCAGCAGATAACGCAGGCCTTGATGCGGTTGTCCAATGCCGACAGATACGTGGTCATCGTGCCGCCAAAGGACACACCGATGCAGCCGATTTTCCCGGCGTTCACTTCCGGTCGCGACTGCAGGTAATCCACCACGCGTTTCGCGTCCCACAGGTGCAGGTTCAGGTACTGAAACCCGAAGTAGCCGTTCGCCATGTACGCCACGTTGCATCCGTCGCGGCTGGGTCGGCGCACCCACTCGTCCGGATCGATACGCTCCCCGAAGCCGCGCCAGTCGGGCGAGATGGTCACATACCCTCGCCGGCAGAACTGGATCGCCATGCACCGCTGGTAGTCCTCGATGGGCGCGCCCTCATTGTCCAGGCCCACCGAAGGGTTCTTCCCCATCCCGTGCCCATGGGCGATGACGATCCCGGGCAGCCGCTTCCCTTGCGGCAGGTCCTTCGGCGTCAGCACCCACGCCGGAACCGAGTTGTACGGGTCGGAATCGAAGACCACTTTCTCGCGGATGTAGTCGCCCTGGTCGGTGCGTTCGAGCACCTCTGGGCGCAAGGGCACCGGCTCCGGGTCGGGCCCGAGGAGCTTCACCAGTTCGCGCCGAAACGTCTTCCGCCAGGCCTGCCACTCCTCTTTCGTCTTCGCCTTGCAGGGGTACAGCGGCTTCTGGGATTTCAGGCGCGCCAGTGTGGCCTCGTATTGGCTGAAAATGCGCTTGCGGGCCATGCGATTGCCTCCGGGAAAATGAGTGTCGAACAGCGCGCCACGGGTTAGCGCAGAGCTCCTATCGCCGCTCAGGTGCGGAGTGTCGGCGCCGTCCAGACGACGGGGCCCCGCACGGTCTTACCAGTCTACTCCGCGACCGGAGCGAGTTCGTACCGGTGCGGAACCGGCTGGTTCTTCTGCCAGACCTGCTGCTGCAGCTCCTCGATCCGGGCTCTCAGAGATTCCAGCTCCCCGCGCGTTGCCAGATAGTTCTTGAACTGTCCGGCGAAGTACGGGTTGGGCCCGGCGGGGGTGCTGTTCTTCGCCAGAAAGTCGTCGAAGTACGTCTGGATCGCCGCGTCATCGCCCTCATCGATCTTGGCCCTCATCAGCATCATCCTGATCTGCGCCCAACTGCGGATACGCACTTCGAGGGCGCTGCGCTGGTCATTTAGGGCAACCACCTCGCGAGCCTGCTTGTACTGGGGCGTCGCGGGGTTCGTGGCTAGGTTGACGCCCGCCGCAAGCTCCTCGCGCGAGTACTCGCCCACCTTCTCGCCGTCAATCGCCAGGCTCATCCTGCCTGCGCCCTCCAGCTTCACCTGGAGGATTTCCTGGTTGAGGTCCTGAACCAGCGGCACCAAGTCCAGCGCGGGCTTCGCGGAGTCCTCGACGGGCATGGGCAGCGCTTTCGCAGCGATGGCAAAAGCGATGCGCCCGTCGGCCAAATCAACCTCGCTGACCTCGGCATTCGCGCATTCCACGACGGTTCCGGCCACGCCGTCCAGCGACACGCTCGACACAAGGGCCGGCACGCCCTGCGCCTTGAGGTGCAGGTAAGCCATCACCATCTGCCCGACGTCACCAGGGTGCACCCGATCCTGGCCGATGATCGTGAACTTCGGGTCCGTCTTCTGCTTCTCGATGTTGAGCGCGGTCAT
Organism: Armatimonadota bacterium; assembly: GCA_018056145.1. Classification (GTDB taxonomy): domain Bacteria; phylum Armatimonadota; class Zipacnadia; order Zipacnadales; family JABUFB01; genus JABUFB01. The sequence goes on along the minus strand of JAGPGE010000675.1, from coordinate 1,498 downwards.
CGGACCGTGGAAGTCCACGATCGATCCACCGAACTGCAGCGCGAGGTTGCGCGCATACTCCCCGCAGGTGCCCAGCGCGGCGTTCACACCGAACAGGTTCTCCGTGGGGATGTCCCCCGTGTCGTCGTAGGGAGAGGGCGTACAGAAGATCAGCGTTAGGACGCCGTTCGCAAGCAGTCTCCGCGCCAGCGTCTCCATGTTCCGCCGGTGACTGTCGAGCGCGTTCTGCCTGGCGGCCAGATTCGCCTCGTCGGGGTTGTCTTTGCCGTAGTAGCCGCGGCCCACGTCGTTCATTCCCAGCATGAGGGAAGCCACATTGGGCCGGTTCGGCAGAATATCCCAGTCAAGCCTGCCCACTGCTCCACCTGCGGAATCCCCAGCGATGCCGCAATTGACGAACCGCACCTTGCGTTCCGGGAAGCGGGTGAGGGTGTAGTCGTAGATGTACCGGTGGAACTTGCGCGAGTGGGTGATGCTGTCGCCAATGAAGGCGACCACATCGCCGTCCCTGAACTGCGGCGGCCCGGGAGGCTGGGCGACGGAAATCGCGGTGGCGACCAGCAGGCTGATAGCGAACCAGCAGGCGTGATCCATGGATGCTCCTGAGACACATGGTTTGTGCTGTCGCCTAGGTTGTCCACTCGGGCCGGGCATTCCTCCCTGCGCACAGCAGACAGGAATCCATGGCCGTACCGGGGAATACCGCTCCACTGCTTGGATAGCGAAGGAGCGATCACCATGGCCCACGAGTTCAGCGGGCAGAGATATGACAATATGCAGTACCGCAGATGCGGGCGCAGCGGCTTGATGCTGCCCGCGGTTTCCCTCGGACTGTGGCAGTCACTGGGCGAGCCGGGCCGCGAGGAGATCTGTCGCGAGGCGGTCTACTACGCCTTCGACCACGGCGTCACCCACTTCGACCTCGCGAACAACTACGGGCCGCCGCCGGGCAACAGCGAGATCGTCTTCGGCAGAATCCTCAAGGACATGCCGCGCGACGAACTCATCATATCCACCAAAGCCGGGTTCACCATGTGGGATGGTCCATATGGCGACTGGGGCAGCAAGAAGTACCTCGTTGCAAGCCTCGACCAGTCCCTTCAGCGCATGGGGCTGGACTACGTGGACATCTTCTACCACCACCGCCCGGACCCGGACACACCCCTGGAGGAGACTCTGGGCGCGCTGGACCTCATCGTGAAACAGGGCAAGGCGCTGTACGCCGGGGTCAGCAACTACCCGGGCGAGCGGTTCTGCCAGGCCGTGCAGACCGTGCGCGACAATCACTGGTCGCCGATCACCATCCACCAGCCCTACTACAACATGCTCAGCCGGGGGATCGAGCGCGACCTCCTCCCCCATACCGCGGCCCTCGGCACCGGAGTCATCGCCTTCTGCCCACTGGCGGGGGGCGTGCTCACCGACCGCTATCTCAATGGCCTGCCCGCTGACTCACGGTGGGGCAAACGCGGCGCGGATGGCCGGAAGTGGTGGGACG
>JAGPGE010000674.1 GCA_018056145.1 Armatimonadota bacterium | reverse complement strand
GCTCCGTGACAGCCGCTGGACTCCGTGGGGCCCCGGTCTCTGGACGGCGAGACCACCCCACGGCTGGTTCTTCCGAGGCTGGCCGTCAGACCGCTCCGATCACGGGTGTGCGGGACGTCCAGCGCACAGGCTCCGTGACAGCCGCTGGACTCCGTGGGGCCCCGGTCTCTGGACGGCGAGACCACCCCACGGCTGGTTCTTCCGAGGCTGGCGGTCAGACCGCTCCGGTCACGGGTGTGCGGGACGTCCAGCGCACAGGCTCCGTGACAGCCGCTGGACTCCGTGGGGCCCCGGTCTCTGGACGGCGAGACCACCCCACGGCTGGTTCTTCCGAGGCTGGCCCTTCACACGGCCGTGAGGCCGCGCGTGATCAGAGGGGGCGCCGAGAATGACGCCACCTGCGGCCAAGGGATCCCCGGTGGCACGGCGCCTCGCGCTGCCCCTGGTGGTCTTCGCGCTCTCCCTGGTGGTCCTCATGGCCACCGACGGCATGTACGGGATCACCTATGACGAGCCGATCTACCAGTCCAAGTCAATTCAGGCGCTGGAGTGGCTGCGGCTCTTCGCCATCAGCCCCGCGCTGGCGGCGTCGGACTACGGGGTGGACCGGTACTGGCAGGCGAAGGACCAGCACCCGGGGTTTTTCAAGCTGCTGACCGCAGGCTGTGGCGCCACCCTGGGCAGGCTGGTTGCGTATAATGCCACGTGGCGCACCGGGACGAACCTGCTGGCGGCGCTGTGCGTGGCGGCTCTTTGTGGCTGGGTCTCGGGGCTCTGGGGACGAGCGGCGGGGACTGTGGCGGCGGGATCGTTGCTTCTGATGCCCCGAGTATTCGCCCACTGCCACCTGGCGGCGCTGGATTCCCCAGTCATGTCCCTGAGCTTCCTGGCGGTGGTAGCGAGTTGGGTGGCCTGTCAACGCGCGGGGCGAAGCGCGTGGGGCTGGGCGGCGCTTGCCGGTGTGCTGTGGGGGCTTGGGCTGGGCACGAAGCTGAACGCGTTTTTCGTCCCGTTCATCGTGTTCCCGTGGGTGCTGGTGTTCGCAAGGCGGCGGTTCTGGCCGCTGGCGGCGTGTTTCGCGGTACTTGGGCCGCTGAGCTTCTGGGGCACCTGGCCGTGGCTGTGGCATGACACGCTGCCGCGGTTCATGGAGTATTTCCGCTTCCACCTGCAGCATTACCCGGTCTCGGTGATGTACCTGGGGCGCAACTGGGACTACGCGCCGTGGCATTATCCGCTGGTGATGACACTGGTGACCACGCCGCCTGCAGTGTTGGTGCTGGCGGCCGTGGGCATGGGGAGGCTTTGGGGCCGGGAACAGCTTGGAGCCGCACCTGAGACCGCGAGGAGGGCGGCCCTGGTGCTCGGGGCTTGGGCGCTGCTGGTGAACATTCTGCCCAACTGTCTGCCCGAAACGCCCAAGTACGGCGGTGTGCGCCTTTTTCTGCCGGTATTCCCGTATGTGGCGCTGTTCGCCGCAGTTGGGTTTCAGGGACTGCAGGAACGGGTGCGCAGATGGGCCGAGGCGCGGATGCCAGTGGACGACCTCAGGCCAAAGCTGGCGGCGCTGGGGGTATTCCTGGCTCTGGTGGGGCCGCTCATGGCGGTGTCTCAGTTCACACCCTACCACCTGTCATACTATAATGCTTTCATCGGCGGCCTGCCCGGCGCGGTTCGGGCGGGAATGGAGCCGACGTACTGGGGCGACACCTACCGAGCCGCTGCTGTGTGGCTGGCCGAACGGGCCGGTAAAGGAGAGTGCGTCTGGGTGGACCCGGTAGGGTTCGAGAGCACAGTTCGGCTGTTCGAGATCATGCCATTGAGGCCCGATCTTGAGACCACTTCGGGCCCGGACACACTTGCGGAAGCGGACTGGGTGGTGACCCAGAACAAGCCCATCGAGTTCAGCCCGCCTGCGCGAGAGCTGGTGGAGAGTGGGAAGCCAGCGTTCACCGACGGCATTGGGGGGGTGCCACTGATTTACGTATTCCGAATGAGACCCGGAGACCAGGCACCGGCCGAACGGATTGAGGACTGAAGCCATTGCGCAAGCCAGACAGGCCCGACAACAGGATCAAAGCACTGTTCTCAGATGTCGATGGCGTGTGGACCGACGGCGGGATGTACTTCAGCCAGGTCGGTCAGGCAATGAAGCGTTTCGACGTCAAGGACGGGTATATTGTGCAATTCGCCCAACGGGCGGGTATACAGATCGTGTGGGTGACCGGAGACGACTCCGCGATCACTCGCGCGAGGGCGCGGAAACTCGGGATAGAATGCGTCTGTCCGGGTGTTGAGGGTAAGCGAGAGTGCGTCCGTGCGCTGCTCGAGAGCAAGGGGTTGGAGCCGGGCGAAGTTGTGTTCATGGGCGATGACTTGAGTGACCTCATGGGCATGGAAGCGGTGGGGATCAAGGCCTGCCCCGCAGATGCGGTCCCTGCGGTGCTTGAGGCGGCGGACTGGGTCACCGAGCGCACTGGGGGTCACGGGGCGGTGCGTGAATTACTGGATCAGATTATGGCGTGGAATGCCGAACTGGAGCAGGAGGGCGGGGAATAGATGGACCTGTCGATCTGCATTGTGAGCTACGAATGCAGGGAGAAACTGCGGGCGTGTCTGGAGAGCATCCGGGCGAACCGGCCGTCGGTTGAGCATGAAGTGATTGTGGTGGACAATGGCTCCACAGACGGCGCGGTGACAATGCTAAAGGAGCATTTCTACTGGGTGCGGGTGCTGGCGAACCCCGAGAACCGGGGCTTCTCGGTGGCCATGAACCAGGCTGTGCAGGCGTCCACGGGCAAGGTCATCCTGATGCTCAACCCGGATACCGAAGTGGTTGGCGACGCGCTGGGCGCATTGCTGCGTTTTGTGCGCGAGCGGCCCTGGATTGGCGCTGTCGGGCCGAAACTCGTGGACCCCGATGGTGACCCGGAGAACTCGTGCCGCGAATTCCCGACGCTGATGAACGCCCTTTGGGACCTGACCGGGCTCTCCCGGGCATTCAGCGGCAGCAGAGTGTTCGGGCATTACCTGATGAGTTGGTGGGATCATTCCGAGCCCCGCGCGGTGGACTGGCTGAGCGGCGCGGCGCTCATGTTCACCCGCATGGCCTGGCAGAAGGTGGGTCCGCTGGATGAGGCGTTCTTCCTGCCCGCCGCGGATCTCGACTGGCAGAAGCGCCTGCAGAGAGCGGGTCTCGACCGCTGGTACCTGCCTTCGGCGCAGATACTTCACCACCACGGCCGGTCCTGGGGCGGGGATGAAGCGGATGAGATCGTGCCCCTGCATATGGCGGCGTTCCGGTATTTCGCGAAGCACCACGGTACGCTGAGCGCCCTGGCATTGCGGGCGCTGACGATCTTGACCTTCGGCCCGAAGACGCTGTGGGCAGCACTACGCGCGCTGGTGCGGCCGTCTGATGATGCCCGGCGCAACGTTCGCACGGCGTCGGCTGTGTTGCGGACGGCCCTGGGCTTTCCGCCGCGTTCGTCTCTGGACGGGCGGGATTTCGCGCCACGTGCTGACCGGGCG
>JAGPGE010000673.1 GCA_018056145.1 Armatimonadota bacterium | reverse complement strand
CAGTAGGCGGCATCGAACCGGGTGGCCATGCGCGCAAGCCAATCCATGCCCGGTGTCTCCACCACTGTGTTCCCGTAGCAGCCCAGATGATCCCAGCGCAGAGTGTCCAGGCAGATGACGATGCAGTTCACGTGAGAACCTCCCCGTCGTTGGCGGCAGCTTGCCTGCGTCCCTTGAGACTTCCTGATGTCACCGCCAACATCCTGCGTCGCGCGTTAGCACAGCCTTAATCCGGACTTCCGCCGGGCTTAACTGCTGCGGGCTAAGCTTTGGCTGGCCCCGATAAAGGGCGACAGAAACTGACGCGGCGCAGGCCGGGAAGGAATTGGCACCGATGGCACAGGCAGACTCCCACTGGCAGGAAGCACTCACCCCCACACCCCGAGAAGCAATGCGCGAGCGGGCGTACATAGTCGGATCGGCGCTGGCGCTTGTCCTCGTTTCGGCGGCACTCGGCGTTATCAGCAGCGTTCCCGGCCTGGTCCTCCAGGCCGTGCGCGATGCTTTGACCCACTGATTCCTGCAATCCTGAAGCAGACGTATCACAAAGGAGAGACCATGCGAAAGAAGGGCTTTACACTCATCGAGCTTCTGGTGGTCATCGCAATCATCGCGATCCTGGCGGCGATCCTTTTTCCCGTGTTCGCCAAGGCACGCGAGAAGGCGGAAGCCGCCAGTTGCACCAGCAACCTGAAGCAGATCGCAACAGCCATGCTCATGTATGCGGGAGACTACGACGGCTACCTGTACAGCTACAATGCCACCCAGGCTGCTCCAGAGTATGCCGGCTATGGTTCCTGGTACAAGCTCATGCCCTACGTGAAGAACGCCGACGTATTCGACTGCCCCACCAGCCCGGACCGGGTCAGCAGCTCGTGGGACGCCATGGGCTGGTACAACAGTTACGACGGCAACTACGGCTGGCCCTACGACGGCATCGAGGGCTCCGTGGGCAGCATCTACCAGCTCGAGTACCCGGCCGAGACCTACATGGCCTTCGACAGCGGCGACCAATCCGTGCGTCCGGGGACCAATGACTGGGCCGGGCTCATGGAAGAACTCGACCTGGACTGGAACTCGAAGAAGGAAGGCGCGAACCGGCACAACAACGGCGTCAACGCAGCCTACTGCGACGGGCATGTCAAGTGGCTGACCCTCCAGGCCTTCGTCAAGCGAAACGGCAAGAACCGTGTGCCGCCGTGGAATATCGCCTGGGATGACAACCCGCCCGCCGATGACGGCACAGTTCCCTACCCGAACCGCTGAGCGGTTCACCCAGCCTGCGAAGGCTGATTACATAGCGAAGGCCCCGGCCGGTCCGCCGGGGCCTTTCGTTTGGTGTGAACATTGCAGGAAGTCCCAGGCGGCTGCGGGAAATGCCAGGCAATCTCCAAGGAGGCGCCCACCATGAAGGTCTACATCATCACCGACCTCGAAGGCTGCGCAGGCATCCCCAGCTGGCACGACTACGGCGCGCCCGAGCACCGCTGGTATGAGTACGCGCGGGAACTGGTCACCCTCGAAACCAGCGCCGCCGTGCAGGGCTGTCTGGATGCCGGCGCAACCGAGGTCCTCGTGGTTGACGGACACGGACATGGCGCAATCAACCCGGTTCTCCTGCACCCCGAGGCGAAACTGCTGTTCGGACGCCCCATCGGCTACCCATTCGGCTGCGACGACAGCTTCGACGCCGCGATGATGGTGGGCCAGCACGCGAAATCCAACACCGACGGCGGGCACTTGTGCCATACCGGGTCCTTCGCCGTTGAAGACGAGACGATCAATGGCGTCTCCGTGGGCGAGATGGGGGTGAACATGCTCTTCTGCGCCTACTACGGGGTCCCGACGGTTCTCGTCTGCGGGGATGTCGCGGCGGCGGATGAGGCGACGGCACTGGTGCCCGACATCGAGACCGCGGCGGTGAAAGAGGGTCTGAAGCGGGGTTCTGCAACGGGGCTCACCGAAGCGGAGAACAGCCGGTTCAACGGCGCGGCGGTTCACCTCCACCCCACGAAAGCGCGAGAACTGATCCGGCACAAGGCATGCCGGGCAATCGAACGGGTATCGGAAATCGGCCGCTTCTGGCTGGAGCCGCCCTACGAACGGATCCTCAAGCTGCGGCCATCCGAAGACGGCCCGGCTAAGACGGGGATCTCCCACGCGGACGACTTCATGGCGCTTCTGAGCACGCCCTACCAATGGGCGGAAGGCTGAGCCAACGCCCGTACAACGCCCTTGCCTCGCCGTCCCGTCCGGAGGATGGCCGGCCCGAGGCCCACAGCCCCGTGCTTCAGCGCGGGGCCCGTCCTGCGCGACCCGATCCTCCTACTCGAACCTCACCCCCACCTTCACCGTCTCCTGCGGACTTTCGAAGATCATGCGCAGTGCGTCGGGGCAGTCGGCGAAGGACACAATGGGCGCCACAATTCCCTCCCCCGTGATGATGCCATCACGAAGAAGCTGGATCGCCGCCTCGAAAGCGCGCTCATGGGTCCATCGCGGGAAATCCCGGTCCGCATTGCCCCAGCCTGCCCATGCCTGGCTACCAATTATGCTGATGCGGTTCAGGTGGAACTCCTCGTTCAGCCGCAGGTCAGTGCAGTTGCCGGGTCCCCATGGCACATGGACAACCGTTCCGCACTGCATGAGGCAGCGGATTGACTCATGCAGCGCCCGAGCATTGCCCGACGTCTCGATGGAAACATCCGCGCCCCGGTCACCGGTGGCGCGCTTGATCTCCAGCGCGGCGTCCCAGGCAGCCGGGTCCAAAGCCAGGTCGGCTCCGAAATGGACAGCGCAGTCACGCCGAACGGTGATAGGGTCCACTGCGAAAACCTTGAACGCGCCGGCGGCGCGAGCGATCTGAACCGCGGTCAGGCCGATGGCCCCCAGTCCGAACACCGCCACGTTATCGCCCACTCGCACGTTGCCATCGCGCACCGCGACGAAGGCGACGTGGGCCGGGTCCACGCACACAGCGTCGGATTCCGATAGGTCGCCCAGCGGCCACCAGTGGCCTTCCCCCTGCTGGTGCTCCTCCTGGATCGGCCCGTAGCCGAAGACCCGATCCCCAATAGAGAAGCGCGTCACGTCGGGCCCGACCTCGGTGACCGTGCCAACCACCATGTTCCCCAGGCCCCGGGCCGGGCGCTCTCCAGCCTGCACAGGCTCCTCCCGCTCGAAATACATGCGCAGGTGAGGGTCGAAGCGCTTCAGTTCCAGGGGGCTGCCCAGGATGAGCTGCCTCTCGGTGCCGTGTTTGGGCGCGGCGAACTCCACCCGCACCCGCACGTCACAGGGCCCAATCTCGGGCATCCGGTACTCCTCGAAACGGTAAGACAGACCGTCCGTTGTGACCACGCGAGTGGGCATGAAACCCCTCCTGACCTAATGATGACCGGACGCGACCATCTTTGGCTGAATCATAGGAAAATCGTAGGCCACGTTGCGCTAGTCTCTTCAATGCTGTATTATCACGGCTCTCTGTTTGGCTTCCGCCGCACAGGGGTCGTCGCCCAATCCATCTGGAAAGG
>JAGPGE010000672.1 GCA_018056145.1 Armatimonadota bacterium | reverse complement strand
ATCCTGTCCGGATCAAGACGCGCCTTCTCGCGCCAGTAGGTCAGCTTGGCGTCGAGGTCCGGGGCCTGGAAAGCATTTTCGACGAAAACGGCGTTAGCGCCGCGGGCGATGCGCTCGAACTCGTCGACCATCGCGAGATACGGGGCGAGCTCACCCTTCTTCCCGGCCTGAAGTGTCACGAACAGGAGCGGGAGTTTCGCGATCTCGATTCGCCTCACCAGTTCCGCATCCGACCCGGCCAACCGCATCGCTTCCTCCATGAGCGCGAGTCCACGCGCGGCGAAGTCCTCGTCCACGGGACCGGTGTAGCCCTTCCTGCTCCGGTTCCTGCGCCATTCTCTCCACGCCGCCTGCAGCATGTCGTCATAGCGCTGCATGGGCGGGGCAGCCACCCCGTAGAAGCCGTAGTTGAAGTCCCGCACCAGCGCCGCCGTGTCCAGTTCCGGGTCCCACGCCTGCTGCGCCCAGACCCAGCCGCGCAGATAGCTGTGGTCAGCCGCCCGGTTCCAGTTGTGCATGCACTGGTAGAAGATCCCGGTGGCGCCATGTCTGGCGAACCAGCGCACGTTCTCAGCCACAACGTGTAGGTTGATGTTCGGTTGCATGTAGACGAAGGAGGACGGGTAGTCCCAGATCACCATTTTCGCGCCAACGGCCTGCCAGCGCCTCATGGAGCCAGAGAACTTCTCGGTCTCCCAGACGAACAGGTTCGGATGGCTCCAGGCGTGGGCGTCAGTGCACAGCCAAAGCAGTACGTTATCCCGGGGGCGAATAGTCTTGGGCGGGACAACCGTGTCGAGATAGGCGAGGGTGGTAATCCGCACGTCCGGGAACTCCTGCTTGACCGCGTCGGCTACCAGGTTGATCAGCGTCAGGAGCGATCCCATCTTCGTGCCCTCGGCGTCATCGATCGACTTGCACTCGGGGCATTCGCAGTAATCCCGGCGGTCATTGGGCGATACATCCACGATCTGTATGTCCGGGTCTCTACGCAGCGCGTTGAGAACCTTCTCAATGATGATTCGCCGGACCTCGGGATTCGTGGTGCAGAGTTGGAATGGCTGGCGCTTTCCGCCAATCTCCGAGAAGTACTCGGGGTGCTGGGCGAAGTAGCTGGAAGGCGGCACCAGGGCGTCGTAAGTGTGCACGAAAGACGGCCAGAACTTGGGGTATCCGCCCGAGGATGCGGGCACCCTTGCGGTGAGGGAATAGGTCCGGTTCTGCACGGACCAGTCCGCATCATAGGCGACATCGCCGTAGTACGGGTCGCGCCGGTCCTCGAAGACCGGCCGGTACGACCGCAGGACCGGCCGGAAGCGCAGTGTTGGCCGGTTCGGGATGACCGGGTCCGTGCCGGGCAGATACCACCGGCAGCCCAGGTCCTCTTGGAGCAGTGAGTAGACGCCGTTGACGATGCCCCGCCGATTGCCCCCGGTGATGAACAGGTGAGGGCCTGCCGCCTGTATGGCGTAGCCATCCGGTCCGAGTTCGATCTCGGGCCGGCCGACCCGGCAGGCCATGCGAAGACGGGTGCGGCCGATGCTGATGCATGGCCCCGCGGGCGTTTGCCCTGCGCCCTCCTGCACTACCGGGAAGGTTGCTCCGGTCATCTCGCCAAGCCAATTCGCGAGGTCTGCGGCAGCCCTCTGTTCGGGGCCGCTCGGGCGGCGTGGGAGAAGGATGGCGTAGCCGGTTGTACCCGCGTCCGCTAGGGTAAGCACAGGGCCGGGCTCGCCACGCGGCGCCATCCCGTTCTTCCAGTCGGGGTGTGGTGCGACGCTGGCACCCCAGCAGACGCCGCACATTAGTGCCACAACAGAGAGGGCAGCGATCGTTCGCATGGTGACACTCCTAACTTTCGTCTGCCCGGACTGTGCTGCCCGCCCACCAGCAGACTGAACGGTCTGGGCAGTCGGCCCATCTCGCCGGGACCACGGACGCGCATGTCAGAGAGGTTCCCCATTCCGACGCGCGCACCTTCGTCCGTGTCTCGGTCTGGGGAGGCCCTGCGCGAGCTTCTCCGGCCGCAGGCACGGGCCGCGGAAGGGGAGCAGGGGCGGAGCGGGGAACGCCCAGGGCGAGGTCGTCGGGTAGCACCACCGCGGTGGGTGAGCAATCATGAACGAGATCGGGTAAGAGCGCAACCACGGCGGGGACTTCGGCGTTGGCGGGAGCGAACCGCCACCACGCTGGCATCGTATGCGACGCAAGCCCGCGGAGCCAGGCCAGAGCGAGGTTCCCATCACACACGCGAGACGACTGACCGTCTTGCTCCCTCACTTCACCGGCGGCTTCTCATTCTTCGCGAACCACCCGAGCAGCACTTGCATCCGGTCCGACGGCTCCGCGGTGCGCGCGTGATCATTGGGGTCGGGGCCGTGCTCCAGGCTCCAGCCGTCCCACTCCCGGTACGCGTGATAGGACCAGTCCCAGCCGTATTCCTCAAAGATGTCGATGCAGTCTGACAGGTACTGGGCGGCTCCCGGAGCCCATCTTGCCGCGCTGAACTCGCCGACGTAGATATGCACGTTGAAGGCCAGCTGGAAGTCGCGCACTGGCTGCAGGTGCCGGCGGAGGGCCTCCTTGTCAACCATCATCCCGCCGATCATTCCGGGGTACTTGACTCCCACCGGGTTCGAATGCACGCCCTGGTGCGTGAACCCGCCCGGCCAGTACATGTGGACCTGGTAGATCACATTGGGCACATCCACGGGCTCCAGGTAGCGGAACCCGGGGGCCGAGTCCCACTGGTCCACTTCGAAGATGATCGGCACATCCGGATCGATGGCGCGGATTGCCTTCGCCGCGCGCACCTGCGCCCCGAGGTAGTCCGGGACACCCTCGGTGGACGTGTCCGCCTGCACCGGTTCGTTCACCAGGTCGTACCCCCAGACCGCCGGGTTGCCCTTGAACCGCGTGGCGATCCGCTCCCAGACCTTCACGAAATGGTCCTGGTACTTGGCTTCGTGAAATATGGCCATCTCGCGGTTCTCATAGCGCCCGCCCGGCGGTGAATGCAGGTCCACAACCACCTTGATCCCGTAGCGATTGCAGGCTTCCAAGGCCTTCTCGAGGTCGTCGAGTTCCGAGCCGATCCACTGGTCATACTCATCCAGATCACGGTCCGTATTGGGTACGCCCCAACGCCGCGTCATCTGCCACCGGATCAGGTTGGCGTTCCACTCCTGCCCGAGAACCCGCATGTCTTCTTCCACAAAAGCGTTGGGGGACATCACCCCGCGCAGCCGGGGTAAATTGTGTCCCTTGTAGACAGGGCCAGCGTTCATGGCAGCCTCCGGACGCGCCGGTGGAGGTGGCCAGGCCACGGTTACTCTGAGTTCGTCGAACCATACCGTGCCACTGCTTGCCTGCAATCCCAGCGCCAACTGGCCGCCGGTGGCGTCATCCGCAATCGGCGCCAAGAACCGCAGCTTCTTCCAGTCGAAGGTGCCGAAGACGTTGTTCTGGTTGCTCCAGAATGGTCCGCTGCTCTCGGACCTGTAGTGCAGCATGCACTTCACGCCCAGGTAAGGCTG